>NZ_PKFA01000044.1:0-54276 GCF_002919275.1 Thermocrispum sp.
GGGTTCCGCTCAGCACCGGGTTCTGCCCAGCATTGGGTCCCGCTCAGCGCTGGGACCTGTGGAACGGCAGTGACCGCCTGCTGCGCCCCGGGCGGCTGTTCCGGCATCTGCGAGCATCAGGCCACGGTCGGCTGCCGCGCCGCCCGGCTCCGGAGGGCGCAGTTGGGTCGGCGTGCAGCCGAACACCTCAGCCCGCGCCGAGCCAGGCCTCCGGCGGCCGGTTGCTCGGCCGCGAGGCGCTGCACGTGTTGTGCCAGGACCTTGCGGAGACCGCTCGGTCGCGGTGCATCGGTCGCCGCACGCCCGGGCATCGGCGACGCGCTGGTCACCGAACTGATCAATACGGCGCGGGCCAATGTCGGGCATCGGACCGCTCAGGCAGCGACGGCGCCGGGCCTCGGATGGGGCAGGCAGTTCGCGGCAACGCGAGCATGCCTGCGGCGGACCGTCACTCGGCGATCGCGCCACGGCCCGGGACGGCACCCATCGGCCGCCTGGGCTGCAGCCACCAACCGCTCCGCGACGACTCGCCACCCCCCGGGCGCCCAAGCCGCAGCCGCCGCTCACGCCAAGGCCACCCACCCGGGGCACCCAAGCCACGGCCACCGCTCACGCCAAGCCACCTACCCCGGGGCGGACCCCGCCACTCCGGAGCCGCCGGCCTCCACCCGGCCCTCCGCCCGGCGAGCGGGCCGTCGCCATTCCAACGCAAGCTGCAGCGCGCTCGGCAGGTCGGCGACCTCCCGCACGGCCAACCCCGCGGGCACCGGCCCGCAATCCGGCGGGACAAGGGCGTGCGTGAAACCCATCCGCTGTGCCTCGGCCAACCGCCGCTGCACCCCGGTGACCCTGCGCAGCTCGCCGGCCAGCCCGACCTCCCCGACGGCCACCAGCCCGCTCGGCAGCGGAGTCTCGCTCACCGAGGACACCACGGCCAACGCGACGGCCAGATCCGCGGCAGGCTCGGTCAACCGCATGCCACCGACGGTCGCGACGTAGACGTCCCGCTCCCCGAAACGGATCCGGGCGTGCTTCTCCAGCACCGCCAGGATCATTCCGATGCGCGACGAATCCAGCCCGCTCGCGGCCCGCCTCGGCGTCGGCAGCGACGACGTCGTCACCAACGACTGAACCTCGGCGAGCAGCGGCCGCTTCCCCTCCACCGTCACCGTCACGGCCGTGCCCGCCACCGGATCGCCCCGCCGGTTGAGGAACAACCCGGACGGGTCGGCCACACCCACGATGCCGTCGTCCCGCAGCTCGAAACAGCCCACCTCGTCGGCCGGGCCGAAGCGGTTCTTCACCCCGCGCACCATGCGCAGCGTGGAGTGCTTGTCCCCTTCGAAATGCAACACCACGTCGACCAGGTGCTCGAGTACCCGCGGCCCTGCAACCGTGCCGTCCTTGGTGACGTGGCCGACCAGGATCACCGGCAGGGCGCGCTCCTTGGCCAGGGCGACCAGCGCCGCGGCCACCGCCTTGACCTGTGTGACACCACCGGGCGAGCCCTCCACCTTCGGCGACACCATGGTCTGCGCCGAGTCGACGATCAACACCCCCGGCTGCACCGCGTCGACGTGCCCGATCACGGCGGACAAGTCGCTCTCCGCGGCCACGAACAGTGCATCGTGCACCGCCGACGTGCGCTCGGCGCGCAGCCGAACCTGCCCGGCGGACTCCTCGCCCGTCACGTACAGCGCTGGCCCCCGCGTCTCGGCCCACCGGCGCGCCACCTCGAGCAGGAGCGTCGACTTCCCGACGCCCGGCTCGCCCGCCAGCAGCACGACCGCACCCGGCACCAACCCGCCGCCAAGGACGCGATCCAGCTCGTCGACACCCGTCGGCTGCGCCCGAGCGGCATCGAGGTCGACCTCCACGATCGGCCGCGCAGGCGACGACGGCGCGCCCGCCGCGATCGTGGCCAGAGCCGCGTGCGGCACGCCGCGCTCCTCGACCGTCCCCCACGATTGACACTCCGGGCAGCGGCCGACCCATTTCGCGACCTCGAGGCCGCACTCGGTACAGCGGTAACCGGTGCTCTTCTTCCCCACGCCTGGCACCGTAGCGGGCGGAACCGACATTTTCGGGGCTGCCTCGCGGCACCGCACGCCACGCACCACATCCTGGCGAAGATCACGCCGGATGCCACGGCTCGATCAGCAGCACGCCGAACGGCCGGCATCGCCCGGCGTCACGGCCGCCACGACAGATGCCGCAGCCGCCACGACGGATCGCAAGCGATCAGCGCTACGGCATACCGCGCAGAAGGATCACGCCGTACTCGCCGCGCGGCACGCGCCGACAAAGCACCAGGCTCGGCCGTGGGGTGCTGCGCGCTTGTCAGTGCCCGGCTGCGGCGGCTTCCTCGGTGCGCGCCCCGTCCGGAGCGGCGATCGGCACCCGCAGCTTGACCGGCCCTGCCTCCCGGAAGGTCAGCGTCACCTCGACCACCATGCCGGGGAACAGGTTCTTGTTGATCTTCTCCAGCGTCACGGTCGCGGTGCCGACGTCACCGGCATCGGCCGCCGCGTCCGCTTCGCCTGCCGGCTTCGGGGCCTCCATGCCCACGTACAGCGCGCGCTGCGACGGGATGACGGTGTCGCCCTCGACCTTGACGCTGGCGCTGACCGGGCTGCTGACCTGCTCCAGCTCGTCGCCCCGCGGGGCGGTGTTGGCGATGGCCATGCGCAGCGGAACGTCGGAGCCCTCCGCCCAGTAGCCCGGCTCCGGGTAGGCCAGCACCGCGTTGTTCACTCGCACCGCGCCCGCTTCCGCAATGTCGCCGTTGACCGCGGGCAGCTGGGTGTCGGTCTGCGTGATCTGACCCGCGCCGCAACCGGCCGTGCCTGCCAACGCGGCGGCGAGAGCGACCGTGGCGAAGCCGAGCTTCACCCCGCGCCTACCGGAACTGCTGGGCATACCGGAATCCTTTCGTGTCCCGCAAGCCTGCGCTGGCAAGACTATCCGGTCGGCCGAAACACCGGTACGCGGCCCGCTGCCGTCTTCGCCACACCGTCCACAGTGGACACTTCGAACAGTGCGCCGGATGCCCCGCTCGTCACCTGCGTGAGCATGCCGACGCCGCGTTTGTCAACCCCCGCTGCCGCACCGATTATGGCCTTGACCTGCGATGACGGACACGGGCCGGTGTCGGGGGGACCCTTGCGCGTGCTAACATGGACAAAGCGAAAGGGGCAGAGGACACATGGCTTTCAAGGTCGGAGAGACCGTCGTCTACCCGCACCACGGTGCAGCACTCATCGAAGCGATCGAGACCCGCGTCATCAAAGGCGAGGAGAAGCAGTACCTCGTGCTCAAGGTCGCCCAGGGCGACCTGACGGTGCGCGTCCCCGCCGACAACGCCGAGATCGTCGGCGTGCGTGACGTCGTCGGCCAGGACGGGCTCAATCGCGTTTTCGACGTGCTGCGCGCTCCCCACACCGAAGAGCCCACCAACTGGTCTCGTCGGTACAAGGCCAACCTGGAGAAGCTCGCCTCCGGCGACGTCAACAAGGTGGCCGAAGTGGTGCGCGATCTTTGGCGACGCGAGAAGGACCGTGGCTTGTCCGCCGGCGAGAAGCGCATGCTGGCCAAGGCACGGCAGATTCTGGTCAGCGAACTCGCCCTCGCTGAGGGCACGGACGAGGAGAAGGCCGAGGGGCTGCTGGACGAAGTCCTCGCCACGGCCGACGAGACGTCCGATGCCAAACCGGTCGGCGCAGGCATCGACAGTTAGTTTCCCCGTTGCCCGGTCCTGACGACCGGCTGACAGTCGTCGCGCTGGTTCCCGCCGCTGGGCGGGGTGAACGCCTCGGCGCGCGCGTTCCCAAGGCTCTGGTTCCGGTGGCCGGGGTACCCCTGGTCACCAGGGCGACGCGCGGGCTGTTCGACTCCGGAGTCGTGGACGCGGTGGTCGTCGCCGCGCCCCCGGAACAGCTCGACGAGTTCACCTCCTGCCTGGTGGAGTTCGGTGCGCGGTGCAGCGTCGTTCCCGGCGGCGTGGACCGCACCGAGTCCGTGCGCGCGGCGCTGTCGTCGGTAGCCGACGGCGCGTTCGACGCCGTGCTGGTGCACGACGCCGCGCGGGCCTTCACCCCTCCCGAGGTACCCCGTGCGGTGGTCGAAGCGCTTTCCAGCGGCGCGGAAGCGGTGGTGCCGGTTCTCCCCTTGGCGGACACCGTCAAGCAGGTCGACGCGAATGGCGTGGTGATCGGCACACCCGATCGCAGCTCGCTGCGCGCCGTGCAGACACCGCAGGGCTTCGCCGAGCCGCTGTTGCGGCGCGCCTATGCGGGCAGGCCGGACGGCCCGATCACCGACGACGCGTCCCTCGCCGAGCACCACGGCGCGAAAGTCACCACCGTGCCCGGTCACCCGCACGCCATGAAGATCACCACCCCCTTCGACCTGATGATCGCCGAACGCCTTCTGGTGGAGCAGCCATGACCCCACGCATCGGCCAGGGTGTCGACGTGCACCCCGTCGAAGCCGGCCGGGAATGCTGGATCGCCGGCATTCGCTGGGAGGGTGTGGACGGCTGCGCCGGGCATTCCGACGGTGACGTCGCCACCCACGCCCTGATCGACGCCATGTTGTCCGCCGCAGGCCTCGGCGACCTCGGCGCACTGTTCGGCACCGGCCGGCCCGAGTACGCCGGAGCCTCCGGACTGCGGCTGCTCGCCGAAGCACGTGACCGCGTGGAGGCCGCCGGGTGGCGGCTGGGCAACGCCGCGGTGCAGGTCATCGGCAACGCACCCAAGATCGGCCCGCGCCGCGAGGAAGCCCAGCAGGCCCTGTCGCAGGCGGCGGGAGGGCCGGTCAGCGTCTCCGGCACGACCACCGACGGGCTCGGCCTCACCGGCCGCGGGGAAGGCATCGCAGCCATCGCCACCGCCCTGCTGTTGCCCGCCGAGTGAGCGGTCCGGCTCGGCTTCCGCGTGAGCGGTCCGGCTTGGCTTCCGCGCTGGAATCGGTAGCGTGTCCGGCGTGACCATCCGAGGGGTGTTGTTCGATTTCGCCGGGACGCTGTTCAGTGCGGAACCCAGGTTCGACGATCTGGCCGGGGTGACCGACGCCGACGGCAACGAGCTGACCCCGGAGGGGTTCGGCGAGCTGGTGCGCGCGGTGATCGCACCGACCACGCACTTCGCCTCGGACGAGGAGGAGTTCGCCCACGCCTGGCAGAACCGCGACCTCGACCCCGTCCTGCACCGCAAGGCGTTCGTGGAAGCGATCCGGCGGACCGGCCTCACCGCCGGCGAGCACGCCACGGTGCTCTACGAACGCATGATCGACACGGCGAGCTGGCGACCGTTCCCGGACGTGCCGGAGGTGTTCGCGGCGCTGGCTGCGCAGGACGTTCCGATCGCGGTGGTCAGCAACATCGCCTTCGACATCCGCCCGGCGTTCACCGCCGCAGGCATCGACCAGTACGTGACGGAATACGTGCTCAGCTACGAGCACGGTGTGGTCAAGCCGGACCGGCGCATCTTCGAGATCGCGCTCAAGGCCATCGGGGTCGATGCCGAGGAAGCGCTGATGGTCGGCGACAGCAGGCGAGCTGACGGCGGCGCACTGGCGCTGGGCATGAAGTTCAGCCTGGTGCCCGCCACCCGCCCGGCGGAGCGGCCCACGGCGTTGCGGGACGCGCTGGCCGAGCACGGCCTGCACTAGCTGCCTGCCGCTCCCCCGACCGGGTCCGGCCACGGCGGGTGGCGTCTCGCAGCCAGGGACGCCGTGCCGGTCGCCGATGGCTGGACCCGTACCATTCCTGAGTGGCCCTTCAGCTGTACGACACCGCATCCCGCAGTGTGCGGGAGTTCACGCCCGTGCGACCCGGGGCGGCGTCCATCTACGTCTGTGGGCCGACCCCGCAAGGCCCCCCGCACATCGGACACGTCCGCAGCGCATTGAACTACGACGTGCTGGCCCGGTGGCTCGAGCACAACGGCCTGCACGTGACGCTGGTCCGCAACGTCACCGACATCGACGACAAGATCCTGGTCAAGGCCGCCGCGGAAGGCCGCCCGTGGTGGGAGCACTCGGCCCGCTACGAGCGTGAGTTCGAGTCCGCCTACGCCGCGCTGGGCTGCCGTCCCGCGGCGATCTCCCCGCGCGCGACCGGGCACGTGACCCAGATGATCGAGCTGATGCAGCGCTTGATCGACAAGGGCCACGCCTACGCCGCCGAGGGCGACGTGTACTTCGACGTCCGCTCCTTCGACGCCTACGGCTCGCTGTCCGGGCAGCAGCTGGAGGAAGTGCAGCAGGGCGAATCGGCCGCCGCCGGCAAGCGCGACCACCGCGACTTCACGCTGTGGAAGTGCGCCAAGCCCGGCGAGCCGTCCTGGCCGACCCCGTGGGGCGCCGGACGCCCCGGCTGGCACCTGGAGTGCTCGGTGATGGCCTCCACCTACCTGGGCGCGGAGTTCGACATCCACGGCGGCGGCTTGGACCTGGTGTTCCCGCACCACGAGAACGAGCTGGCCCAGTCGCGCGCGGCCGGTGACCCGTTCGCCCGGCTGTGGATGCACAACGGCCTGGTGGGCATGGCCGGCGAGAAGATGTCCAAGTCGCTGGGCAACGTGGTGTCCATCCCGGCGATGCTGCGCAAGGTACGCGCGGCGGAGCTGCGCTACTACCTCATCCAGCCGCACTACCGGTCGTTGATCGAGTACTCCGACGAAGCGCTGCACGAAGCAGCCCAGGGATACCGCCGGATCGAGGAGTTCCTGCGCCGCACGGCGGCCCGCGGCGAGGTCACACCCGGCGAGCTGCCGCGAGAGTTCGTCGACGCCATGAACGACGACCTGGCCACGCCGAAGGCCTTCGCGGTCATCCACAACGTGGTACGTGAGGGCAACGCGGCGCTCGACGCCGGTGACGACGACAAGGCCAGGCAGGCGGCCGCTGCGGTACGCGGCATGACGGGCGTGCTCGGCATCGACCCGCTGTCCGAGCTGTGGGCCGGCACCGGCGCCGACGACAAGGCTCGCCAGGCGCTCGCCGCGCTGGTCGAGGCCGTCCTGGAGGATCGTGCACGGGCCCGCGCGGTGAAGGACTACGCCACCGCCGACCGGCTGCGCGATCGGCTGCTCCAGGCGGGCATCCTGGTCAAGGACACCCCCGACGGTCCCCAGTGGACGGTGGCGGATGGCAGGTAACTCTCGGCGCCGCGGCGCCGTCCGCAAACCGGGCACCAAGAAGGGCGCAGTCGTCGGCTCCGGCGGCCAGCGCAGCAAGGGCCTGCGCGGCAAGGGGCCGACGCCGAAGGCCGAGCTGCGGCCAGGTCATCCCGCCCAACGCCGGGCAGCCAGGAAGGCGCGTGCGGAGAAGGCGCGGGACCATCGCACGTCCGGCCCGGAGATCATCGCCGGCCGCAATCCGGTGGTCGAGGCACTTCGCGCAGACGTGCCTGCCGACGTGCTGTACGTGGCGCTCGGGGTCGAAGCGGACGACCGGGTGACCGAAGCCGTCCGCATCGCCGCGGACCGCGGTGTCACCATCCTCGAAGTCCCGCGCACCGAGCTGGACCGCAAGACGCAGAACGCGGTGCACCAGGGCCTGGGCCTGCAGGTTCCCCCGTTCGACTACGCCGACCCGGACGACCTGCTTGTCGCGGCGGCGGACTCGGCGGAACCGCCGCTGCTGGTCGCGCTGGACGGAGTCACCGACCCGCGCAATCTCGGCGCCGTGGTGCGCTCTGCGGCGGCTTTCGGGGCCCACGGCGTGCTGCTGCCCAGCAGGCGCAGCGCGGGCATGACCGCCGTGGCCTGGCGGACCAGCGCGGGCACCGCAGCCAGACTGCCGATCGCCATGGCCACGAACCTGACCCGGCAGCTGCGCGACTACGCGGCCAAGGGACTGATGATCGTCGGGCTGGACGCCGACGGCGACACGATGATCGACGACCTGCCGCTGGCGGCCGACCCGCTGGTCGTGGTGCTCGGCTCCGAGGGCCGCGGGCTGTCCCGGCTGGTGCGGGAAACCTGCGACATGACGGTCTCCATCCCCATGGCCGCGGGCGTGGAATCCCTCAACGCTTCGGTGGCCGCGGGAGTGCTGCTCGCCGACATCGCCCGGCGACGGCGTGAACGCGGCCGGATCTGACCGACCTGGACGATCGCCCGAGGTCACGGCACCGGCCCGCGTTGCGACCGCTGGTGCGCCGCCGGTCGGCGATCTCAGGCCGGTGGGCCCCTGTCCGGTCATGCCAGCCGTGACACGGCATGATCCGTCCGGTTTCCCCGCCCGGGCCAAGGGCGGATCATCTGGCCTCGGCGGTGGTGCCGATGCCTTCCTGACCGTCGTCGTCCGCCGACGCCGTGGCAGGTGCCGCATCCGACGGGGCGACGGGCTCGTCCGGATCGCGGCGCGCGAACAGCACGGCGACGACGACGGCAGCGAGGACGCTGGCCGCCAGCCCGGCATAGGTCAGCGCGAACGCCGTGTGATCCAGGAGCAGCTCGAGATTCAGGTACGGCAGCTGCGGGGTGAGGAAGAAGTAGGCGACGTAGCCGGCGACGGGCACGATCGCCAGCGCGGCTCCCCGCGCGATCCGCAGCTGAGTCACCGCGAGCAGGCCGATCACCACCATCGCGACGATGAGGAACAGCTGATACAGCGGCACGCTCGCGGTCATGCTCGCAGGCGAGTGACCTACCGGGTCCAGGGCTCGGCGCACGAACGCGTCCCCGCCCGGCGTCACCAGCAGCCCGGCGATCTGCAGCGCCCCCGCGGCCGCGATCACGACACCGGCGATCGGGTAGGTCACGTTGCGCACCCGCGGGTTGCGATCGTCCCGGGCACGCGCCATGAGCAGCAGCACCACCACGCCGATCACCAGACCGGACACCCTGGTGACGATCAGCCACGGCCCCTCGTCCTGTTCGACGAAGCCCGCGCGGTAGTCCGGGTCGAACGCCCCGACGGCCTCCCGGACCGAGACCACGAGCATGCCCACGGCAAGTGCCGCCGCACCACCGCGGGCCGCCCGCCTGCGCGCCAGTGCGCACGCGCCCACCACGATGAGTGAGACGGCGAACGCCCACTCGTAGGGCGTCATGGCCAAGACCAGCTCGGTCTTCACCGGCCAGACGACGCTGCGCAGGAACTCGCCGAGTGGTGCGTCACGGCTCAGGAAGGCGTACGTCGTCCAGCCGATCGGCACGAAGCCGTAGAGCACCAGCAACAGGCCCGACACCCGATAAGCGTTCACGTGCCGTTCGTCCGCAATGCGCGGATCGTTGATCACCGCCGTGAGCTGCGTCTTAGTCATGTGCACAGGGACGTTACCCGATCCGTGCCGGTTCCCGGCTCGGCTTCGGTAGTGTCTGACTGCTTCCGCCGCTCGCAGGGGGATCGAGAGGATGTCGTTCGCGTCACCACTGTTCCTGTGGTACTTCATGCCCGCGGTGCTGCTCGCCGTGCTGGTGCTGCCGCGGGCGTGGCGCAACGGCATCATCGCCATCGCCAGCCTGATCTTCTACGCCACCGGGGCAGGCGCGACCACACTGCTGCTGCTGGCCTGCATGGTGGTCAATTTCCTGGCAGGCCCGCTGCTGGAGCCGGACGAGTTCGGCAGGCCGCGACCGCACCGGCGAGCCGTCCTCATCGCGGTGGTGTGCTTCGACGCGGCCGTGCTGGCGGTGTGGAAGTACGCCGGGTTCGCCACCGAACAGATCGACGCGATCGCCGAGCTGCTCGGCGGCCATTTCCCGGTGGTGGAGCTGGTGCTGCCGATCGGCATCTCCTTCTACACGTTCCACCACATCTCCTACGTGGTGGACATCTACCGCGGCGAACGCAAAGCGCTGCGCAACCCGGTCTCGTTCGCCACGTACATCTCGATGTTCCCGCAGCTCGTCGCGGGTCCGATCGTGCGGTTCAAGGAGATCGCCGACCAGCTGCCGCAGCGCCGCCTGCACCGGCTCGACGACATCGCGGCCGGCTTCCCGCGGTTCGCGCTCGGGCTGTGCAAGAAGGCGATCGTCGCCGACTCCCTGGCCCCGCTGGCCACCGCCTGCTTCCGCACCCCGGCGGACGAGATGACGTTCGCGATCGCCTGGCTGGGCGCGATCACCTACACGCTGCAGCTGTTCTTCGACTTCTCCGGCTACTCGGACATGGCCATCGGCCTCGGCCGGATGCTCGGCTTCCGGCTGCCGGAGAACTTCGCCCGCCCGTACGCGTCGGTCACCGTCACGGAGTTCTGGCGCCGCTGGCACATGTCGCTGTCCCGCTGGTTCCGCGACTACGTCTACATCCCGCTGGGCGGCAACCGGGCCGGAGCGCGCAAGACCTATCGCAACCTGTGCATCGTGTTCGTGCTGACCGGCTTCTGGCACGGCGCGGCGTGGACGTTCCTGCTGTGGGGCATCTGGCACGGCGCGCTGCTGATCATCGAGCGCAGCTTCGGCCTCACCACGGCCCCGGCCAACCCGGTGGCCAGGGCATGGCGACGGGCGCTGACCATCGTGCTGGTGATCTTCGGCTGGGTGCTGTTCAACTCGGCGGACCTGGGCTCGGCGCTGACCATGATCGGCCACATGCTGCTGCCCGACTTCAGCGGCGTGACCGACGTGGTGGACGAGGCACTGACCAACCAGCGGCTGGTCATCCTGCTGGCGGCGGCGAGCATCTTCTTCCTGCCCGCGCACCCGGTCACCGGCCCGCTGCTGGAGTCCTCCCGCTCCACCCCGGCGAGCGTGCTGCGGGTGGGCGTGATGACCTGCGGGCTGCTCTACGCCGCGATCCTGGTCGCCACCGGCACGTTCAGCCCGTTCTTGTACTACCAGTTCTGAGGGCCGCGGCTGATCGCGCCCGCGAGGACGGGTCAAGGCCCAGCCACTACCTCGTCGGAGTCGCCGACCTCGACCTGATCCGGCTGGGCACCGAGGCCCTGGGACCCGGCCAGCCCGGCGACGGCGGCCGGTGACACCGGTGTACCGCCCACGCCGGCGTGCAACGACTCCGATGGCTTCCCCGGTGCAGCGGTCGCCTTGGTACCGCCCCCGGTGGCGTGCAACGACTTGTCACGGGGCCGAGCGCACGAACAGGTCCCGGCGCACCTCGGTCGTTGCCCTCGCCACCCCGTTGTAGCAGCTGCACCGGCACAGCCCCCTTCCTCGCCTCGGTGACCATGCCGCGGGGAACGCAGCTCCCGGCGAACGCCGATGGCGGCTTCGATGCGCGACCGCCGCAGGTCGGATACCGGAGAGCGACGAGCCCCGCCCGCACAGCCGACCGGGCCGTCGATCGCAGCAGTGGGAAGAGCTCGTCCACGAGGCGCCGCTCCGGCACCGCCTGGCCCACCCCAGGGGCGGCACTGCCGCTCGATCACGGCCTCACCGGCCGGCTCGCCGGTTCGTGCCGCGCCGTCGCTCGGCGCGCTTGATCGGCCGGAGGCATCCACCGTTGGCGAACCACCCACCGCAGCCGGGGAGCGCCACGCGCCGCCGGCCATCGACGAGGAGTCCGAAAAGGCCCCGGAGACAGGCAAGCTGCGCGGCAGGCGCCGGTCGCCCGTTCCCCCGGCTGCTGCCTCGGCACGGAGTGGAGCAGGCGATCGCGGCGCGCAGCACGCATTTCCCGTCGTGCGCCCTGTCCGGCACGCTCGCGCCGTGAAGGAATACTCATGCGCGTTCTCTACATCTGCCCACTCAAGTACGGTGAGAACCCGTCGATCGACGCGATGACCCACGCGATCGACCACACGCTCGCCGAGGCCGGGCTGGAACTGCGTGTCGGCTACGCCGACTTCCGTGACGACGACTGGCTGCAGCGGACCAACACCCTGATCGAGGAGGCGGTCGCCGCCGGCGTGCGGGCGATCGTGTTCTACTCGATCGACGTCGACGAGCCTGCCGAAGCGGTGGCCGAGGCACGCAGGCAGGGGGTGTCCGTCGTCGCCGTCGAGCGTCCTCGCTTCCCAGTGGACGCGTCGCTGGTGTACCCGAACTTCAACCACGGCGTCTACATGGCCGAGTACCTGGCGAGCCTGTTGCCGGCCGGCGCGAAGGTCGGCATCGACGGCGGACCGGGCACCGCCGACGACACCGAGCTCGTGCTCGGCTTCGTGCACGGATTGCAGGTGTACGGACTCGACCTGGTCAACGACCCGATGGACGAGCGGTACCGGAACACGCTGGACGTCCGCTCCGGTGGCTACGAGAAGACCAAGAACCTGCTCGCCGACTTCTCCCACCTCGACGGCCTGATCCCGTACAACGACGAGACGGCGCTGGGCGCGATCGACGCGCTCCGGGAGACCGGGCGCCTCGGTGAAGTGAAGACGGTGTCGCGGAACGGGACGCCGAACGCCGTGCGGCTCGTGGCCGAAGGTGTGCATCACGGCACGTGGGATTTGCACGCGCTGGGTATCGGCAAGCAGGTCGGTGACCTCGTCGTGCGCCTGGTGCTGAACGAAGAGAAGCTGGACGGCCTGTGTGTGGCCAGCGCGATCGGCCACATGATCACCCCGGAGCTGGCGAGAAGCTGGGTGCCGTGGGACAAGCGCATCCCGTTCCACCCGCTTCGCGAGTGGTAGGGGCGTCCCGGTAGCTCCGCGCAAGCCGAAGCACACCCGGGCCGCCGCCCACATGCCAAAGCCGTCGCGGATGACTCCGCGCGAGCCGAAGCGCACCCCCATCCGACTGGCCCCCGCGACCAGGGGCGTGTCCCGTTCCGGCCCCCGACGGACCGTTCCGGTACTTCGGGAGCGACAGGGTGCGCACCTGCATGTCGCCGCGCTGGGCACCGGACTTCCCGCCGGTGTCCGCACGGCGAACGGCCGGGCCGTACGGACGACCGCCCCTTGGCCTCGAAGCCGAACAGCCCGATGTCCCTCGGCCGCACCGCCGAGCCTTGGTGGCGGGCACGTGCCGGCGCAGCGCTACCGGCGCCTGCACCGCGGAGGCGTTCCGCGCACACACCATGACGGCCCGGTGCCGCGCGGGCACCGGGCCGTCCATCTGCCGACCGGATCGCGTCAGGCAGGCTGCTTGACCTTCGACGCCGAGCCGTTGCTTGCGGCCTTGTCGCTCGCGGAGCCGGTGGCCTGCCCGTTCGGGCCGCCGTCGAACTCCGGCATCTCACCGAGCTTCTCGATGGCCTCCTGCAACGCGGCGTGCGTGGCCGACAGCCGCTCGGCGACCGTCTTGCGGAACTCCACCGCGGCCTTCTGCTGCCTGGTGGCGTCCGCCAGCCGGGCCTCGGCGTCGGCGATCATCGCCTCTGCGCGCGCCTTGGCGTCGGCGGTCAGCTCGGCGATCTCCTTGTCCGCGGCGGCCTTCTTGGCAGCGATCTCCTCGGCCGACTGCTGCTGGGCCGCCGCGATCCTCTCGGCGGACTCCTGCTCGGCCTTGGCGCGCCGCTCGGCGGCCTCCGCGTCGAGGCGTTCCCGCTCCGCCTTGGCCTCGGCGGCCAGCTGCTCGGCGACCTCCTCCGCCTTCTTGCGGGTCTTCTCCGCGTAGGCGTCGGCGGCTTCGCGCGTGGCCGCGGCGTCCTGCTCCGCCTTGGCCTTGTGCTCGGCGATCTCCTCCTCGGCGAGCTGCATCATCGACTTGATGCGCTCGGACATCGCCGCCGGACCGGTCGGGTCCTCGGCCAGGCGGGCCAGGGCCGCCTTGGCTTCGTCGAGCTCCTTCTGCGTATAGGCCAGCGACCTGGTGAGCTCGGCGACCGACGCCACGGCCTCGTCACGCTGCTTGGCCGTCTGCGCCAGCTCGCTCATCAGCCGATCGATCTGCTGGTCGACCTCGGCCTTGTTGTATCCGCGATACGCGGTGCCGAACACGGGTTTCTTCGTGGATACGGGGGATGGATCGGGGTTTGGCAATGTTCTACTCCGGTACACACCTGCAACCGTGCCTACCACGACCTCGATCACCAGGGTGAACAGGACTGGAGGCCCCGGTGAAGATGGTTTGCGGTCATGGCAGTGCTGGTCGGACTCTGACTGGCTGCTCCAGCGACGACGAGCATGAGGTCGGCATCACGCAGTTCCGCGCTGACATGCACGCCTCCGGATACACGCCGGGACAGTACACCAAATGGGGTGACATGGAAACCTTGCGCGAGCGATCTGCGTTGCCAGTCATGAAGTGTTCGTCGACCACATGATGACTTCCTGGAGCTCGCCGGGACACTCGCTCGCGGGCAGGTCATTGTCGGGCACTTCTGCCCGGATCGGGCCGATGAGTTCGGCGAGATCGAGAAGACGTACGAGGCGACCTGGTCATCGAGTCAGGGTTTGAGGTGTTCACGAACTGAGCTGGCGCACAAAAAAAGGACCCCAGCTCTCCGGGGCGGGAGAGGCCGGGGTCGAGGTTGTGTGCGTCGCCGGTGAACCGGATGCCTTGTCAGAGGTCGAACTCGCCCTTGCGCGCGCCGTCCAGGAAAGCGTCCCACTCTTTCTGCGTGAACCGGAGCACCGGGCCCTGCCGGTCCTTGGAGTCACGCACGTAGACTCTGTCACCTTCGAAGGCGACTTCGACACACGCGCCGTGGGTGTTCGACTTGGTCGACTTCCTCCACCTCAGGCTTTGCTGTTCCATTCTTCCGCTACCTCCCGCATCAGTGCGATCGACTGCTTCCTCGACAGCGCTTCGGCTCGGATCCGGTCCCATCGCTCCTTGGTCTGGTGAATCAGCTCGGCATTGTCGAAGAGCACGCCCTGTACCGCGGAGTCGATGTAGACATATTCGCGCCCGTTCACTGTAGCCAGGGAGAACGACCCATCGAGGTGTAGGTACGTGTCGCAGCCAAACGGAATGACCTGGATGACGAAGCGCTCGGTAGCGGTGATCAGGTGCTCGAGCTGCTTGGCCATGATCGACGGATCGCCGACGGGGTACCGCAGAGATCGCTCGTCGATCAGGGCCACGTAGGAGGTCCCACGCTCGAGCACTGACTGTCGCTCCATCCGTGCGGCCAGCTTGGCTTCGTCACCGTGCAGCAGCTCGCGGGCATACTCTTCGGTTTGGAGCAGCCCGGGCACGAAGGACAGCTCGAAGCACAGGATGCGCTCGGCTTGCTGCTCGACGTCCAGCCATGACCGCAGCCACTCCGGCGTTGCCTTCTGGGTCATCGCGAACTGCCGGATACGGCTGAGCAACCCGCCCGTCTCGAGCACCGCATCCATCGCCTCAGCGAACTGCTCGCTCGGCAGGCGTTGCCCGGTCTCGACCTTCTCGATCAAGCTGATTGAGAATGCCGACCGCTGGGCCAGCTGCTCCCGGGTCATCTGTGCTTGTTCTCTGGCGCGCCTCAGCTCTCCGGCAAAAAGCTCGATCATACCACCCACACCTTGGGGAGCTTGACTCTCACACTGCTCGCACACAACCGCCGAACGAGCCGTGCGGCTGCTGTCAGTACGTGTCCGGTGTCACAGCGTAGTTGGTTGATCCCAGAATTGCCCCATGACTTGGAACTCCGGCCCTTGCCTGCCGACACCTACGGGGGCGCAGATCGTCGTCACTGACGCCTATCCGGAGCACGCGATCTACATCAGTGACGACGAGGTGCGGGCGGACGAGGCCGACATCGAGCGGGGTGGAGAGCGTGAGACGACAAATCGTGCTGGACGAGAGAGCGGGGTATCCCTACGTGGCGAAGGGCCTGTTCGAGCCGAACATCTCGGTGCCCCACGACGGGCAGCTGTTCTACGACGTCTCTCTGACCAACCCTGGGCTGGTGTCGACGCTTGTAGCGCTCGAGGGACATCTGAAGACAGGCCCGCTCCCGCCGCCCCAGGTGTTACACCGCTACGGCCGGTACCTGACCAAGCTCGGCGCCGCGGTCATCGACTACGTCGACCGACGGGCCATGACGATCATTGACTCAGACGACACTGCCTGACACCTAAGTAGGAAGCCCCCGGCCTCTCCACGGAGGAGAGATCCGGGGGCTGACTTCGACGCGTAGTTCGGGGGACGCTGGCCATGAGCATCGCTTGGGATGTGCCCGTACTCGTCACCGGACTGGGTGCGGTCATCGGTGTGCAGCAGAGACGTATCTGCAACCTGCGCGAACGCTTGGGCCATGCTCGCGAGCAGCTGGCTGACAAAAGCCAACAGCTCGAAGCCTTGCTGCTCTACGCCAATGTCGTGTCAGGCAATCGTCGGCCACCATAATGAGTCACCGGGCTCGAGCTCATACCTCCAAACGGAGTAATCTTGCGGACCGTGTCTCCGCACCGCCCGTAGTGGCCGCCGGGTACGCCATCCGACCGGGTGTCACCCGTGGTCGCGGCCATGGATCCGCCTTCGCTCAGCTACCGTCACAGCGTCGGGGAGCGCATGCCGGGCGTCGGGCACGGGCAGGACGGCAAGCAACCGGAGGGGGCGGCGATGGTCGACTGGAACACCATCGTCGCCGACGTGTCCGACCGCTGGCCGCTGTACGTCTCGATCCCGTTCATCGCGGCGCTGATCGGCTACGTCACCAAGCGGGTGGCCATCGAGATGATGTTCCGGCCGCTGGAGTTCGTCGGGATCCCGCCGCTGCTCGGCTGGCAGGGAGTGCTGCCGGCCAACGCCGAGCGGATGGCGAGCATCGCCACCGACACCCTCACCCGCAACCTGGTCGATCCCAAGGAGATCTTCTCCCGGCTGGATCCCGAGCAGATCGCCAAGGAAGTCGAACAACCGCTGTTGCAGGCGGTCGACGAGATCACCCGCGAGGTGATGGAGGAGTACCAGCCCCAGTTGTGGGAGCGGCTGCCCCCGGCGGTGCGCGAACTGCTGCTCTCCCGCGTGCGCGCGCAGGCGCCCCGGGCGATCGCCTCGATCATGAAGCAGTTCGCCGACAACATCGAGGACGTCTTCGACCTCAAGCACATGGTCGTGACGAACCTGGTGCGGGACAAGGAGCTGCTGGTCCGGCTGATCCGGGACATCTCCCGGCCGGAGATGCGGTTCATCGCCCGGTCCGGCATCTTCTTCGGGTTCGGGCTGGGCATCGTGCAGCTGGCGGTGTGGACGCTGACCCACGAACCGCTGGTGATGCCGCTGTTCGGCTTCTTCATCGGCTGGATCACCGACTGGCTGGCGCTGAAGATGGTGTTCCTGCCCAGGGAGCCGAGGAAGTTCTTCGGGGTGTTCACCTGGCAGGGCGTGTTCCAGAAGCGCCGCGACCAGGTGGCCGCCGACTACGGCGACATGATCGCCAAGGAGATCATCACCATCCCCAACATCGTCGAGGCGGTGCTCACCGGACCGAAGTCGGACCGGCTGTTCCAGATCGTCCAGCGGGAAGTGCAGCGGACCATCGACGAGCAGGCCGGGGTGATCAAGCCGTTCGTGGTCGCCGCGGTCGGGTCGACCCGGTTCCAGCAGATGAAGGCGTCGGTGGCGGAGAAGACCGTGCAGCGGGTGCCCCAGACGGTCCGCCACGCCGAGGACTACGCCACCGGGGCGCTGGACGTGCGCAACACGGTCGTGGAGCGGATGCGGCAGCTGAACCGGCTGGAGTTCGAGCAGCTGCTGCGCCCGGCGTTCCGGCAGGACGAGTGGAAGCTGATCGCCGTCGGCGCGGTCATCGGCGGCATCGTCGGCGAGATGCAAGTGCTGCTGATGCTGCACTGACGCGTCCTGCGGCCGCACGCTGCACTCCGGTGGTCCCGCGGCCACGCCACCCGACCAAGCCGCACGCTGACCGACCCGGTCCGGCGTCCGCGAACCGCGGCCGTCATCGGCTAGGGTTCAGCCGTGCACTGGGCGGTCCTGCTGAGCATCCCGCTGACGGCGGCCGCGGTGGGCCTGGCCACCCGGGCACTGATCGTGGTGCTGCTGTTCAAGCCACGGAAGTTCCTCGGGGTGGGACCGCTGGGCTGGTACGGCGCCGTCCCCCGGTCCGCGGGCAAACTCGCCGCCGTCAACGCCGACCTGCTCACCGGCCGGATGCTGACCACGCAGCAACTGTTCGCCGACGTCGACCCGCAGCGGTTGTTCGCCGAGGTCGAGCAGCCGCTGCTGCGCACCATCGACACGGTGGCGCACGAGACGCTGGCCAAGCACCACCCGACGGTGTGGGAAGCCCTGCCGCTGTTCGTGCAGGACATGGTCGTCAAGCGGCTGCAGGCGGCGGCGCCGTGGATCGTGCGCGAGCTCGTCGACCGGCTCCGCGGTCACTCCGACTGGGTCGTCGACATCCGCGACATCGTGCTGCGGCGGCTGTCGGACCCGGACCGGATGAGCAGGCTGATCCGCGCGATGACCATCGCCGACCTGCGCCGCAGCTCGGTGGTCGCACTCGGGGCCGGTCTGCTCGCCGGGGTCGTCGAGGCCGCTGTGCTGGCCGTGGTGCCCTGGAAATTGCTGCTTCCGGTGTTCGGGGCCGCGGTCGCGGTTTCGGCGTGCTGGGTGGCCGCTGAGTGGATCTTCCGGCCGCGCCGGCCGCACACCGTCGGCCGCCTTCTCCTGCGGGGGCCGTTCCATCGCCGTCGCGCCGCCATCACCAAGATCTACGCCGGGCTCGTCGCGGAGGAGGTGCTGACCCCGGCGGTGCTGCTGGACGCCCTGGCCAACGGCGTCGAACGCAGGCAGGCCCGCGCCGTGCTCGAGGACATCGTCGACGAGCTGGTCGACGAGCAGGTGCGGGCGCTGCGCACCCTGGTCTCGGCCACCATCGGCACGGATCAGCTGCCTGCCATGAAGCGCACCGCGGCCGCGCGGGCGCTGGAGAACCTGCCCTACACCGCGCGCCCGGCGCACCGGTACCTCGGCGAGGCCATGGCCGTGCAGCGGAGGGTGTCCTACGGGCTGGCCGAACTGACCGACGCCGAATTCGAGCTGCTCGCCCGCCCGGCGCTGCAGTCGGCGCGGTGGGCGCTGACGGTGATCGTCGCGGTGGCGGGCGCGGCCGTCGGGGCCATCCAGATGATGCTTCCCCTCACCTGATGGCACCGTTCGGGCTACCCGGTGCGGCCTCGCCCGGTACGGTGATGGCCGTGGTGACGGACTCGTCTCGGCTCCCTCCGGTCCATGAGGCGTGGCTGCCACGAGAGCACGCGCTGCACCGCCCTCGGCACGGCGGCCGCCAGCTGGTCGCGCTGATATCCGCGGTGGTCTTCTTCCTCACCCCCACCGCGCTGTGGGTGTTCGGCATGCGGCCCGCCGAGATCGAGAACCGCAAGCTGACCGAGTTCCCCAGCATCAGCGACGGCTGGGGCATGTTCACCAAGCTGCCGCAGTGGGCGATCGACCAGCTCGTCTTCCGGGGCGCGGCGATCGACGCGGCGGACGGCATCAGCCGCGGCATCTTCGGCGAACCACCCCCGTTCGGCACCGAGCAACACCAGACCGGTCCGCTGCCCGGGACCACGCCGTCGGGGCCGCAGAACGACGAGTCCCCCGAGGTCGCGGCCGGCTTCCGCCGGGTGATCGAGGGCGACGACGGCTGGCTGTACCTGGGCGACGACGTGCGCGGCAAGTGCCATCCGCGCAAGCCGCTCGGCCGCACCATCGCGGCGCTGAACAAGCTGCGCAAGGCGGTGGAGGACTCCGGGCGGAGGTTCGTGCTGATCGTCGCGCCGGACAAGACGACGATGGTGCCCGAGCACCTGCCGGAGCGCTACGCGGGCAAGGAGTGCGCCGAGAGGTTCACCCGCACGCTGTGGCCCAAGCTGATCGACGAGGCCAAGGCCGTCGACATACGCCCGTTGCTGGAGAAAGCCGAGCAGAACGTCGGCCGTCCGGTCTACTACCCCAACGACACCCACTGGACCGACGAAGGCTCGGTGGCGATGACCATGACGCTGGTGGAGAACCTGCAGCCGGGCTTGACGCAGAACTGGCAGGTGGTGCCGGGTGGCATGTACTCGTCGTCGGCCGACCTGCCGAAGATGATCGGCCGGTCCGGGACGAAGACCTCCGTCCGCTACGCGGTGATGCCGGACGGGCAGACCAACCGCACCACCCTGCTCGCGCTGGACATCGACCGCCCGGTGCGCAGGCAGCTCCCGCCGGTGCCCGGGTCGATCTCCGAGCCGACGCTGGTGTTCGGCGACTCGTTCACCAAGGCGGCCTCCGGCTACCTCACCGCGGGTTTCTCCGACGTGACGATGCTCAGCTACTCGACGGCGAACGACGACCTGGACGCGACCATCGAGGCGTTCGTGCGGTCGGAGATCGTCGTGGTGGAGATCGTGGAGCGGGCGCTCGCGGCGGGAACCGCCGGGTTCCTCTACGACGGCTTCATCGACCGGCTGGCACCGAAACTGGCTGAGCAACCCGTCCGCTGACCCGGCCGCGGGCCGCCGCAATCGCCCGGCACACCAGGTAGATCACGAACGACAGGGTCGTGACGAACGCGCTGATCGGCGCCCCCGGCGCGAGCGACAGGACGATGCCGCCGAGCACGGCCACCTCGGCGAACACCACCGACAGCACGGTGGCCAGCAGCGGGCTCGACGTCACGCGACAGGCAGCGGCGGCAGGCGTCACCAGCAGCGCCAGCACCAGCAGCACCCCGACGGTCTGCACCCCCAGCGCCGTCGTGATACCGATCAGGACGGCGAACAGCGGCGTCAGCACGCGCACCGGAACTCCGCGCGCCGCCGCCACCACCGGGTCGACGGAAGCGAACAGCAACGGGCGGTAGATCACCGCAAGCACGCCGAGGACGAGCACCGCAGAGCAGGCATACACCGCCAGGTTGGTCGAATCCACCGTGATGACCTGGCCGAACAGCAAGCCGAGCTTGCTGGACGCCCGCCCCTCGTAGAACCACAGCAGCAGCACGCCCAGGCCGAGGCCGAACGACAGCACCACGCCGATGACCGAATCGCGCTCGTCGGCCTTGGTGCCCAGCAGGCCGAGCGCCAGCGCAGCGATCACGGCGCCGGCCACCGCGCCGTACTCGACGCCGACGCCGAGCAGCAGCGCCGCGGCCGCGCCGGTGAACCCCAGCTCGGCCGTACCGTGCACCGCGAACGCCATCTGGCGCCGCACGATCAGCGGGCCGATCACGCCCGCCACCACACCGAGAATCGCCGCCGCCAGCAGTGCCGACTGCACGAACGGCAGTGCAAGCAAGTCGAGGGTCAGCCCGACGTCACCGAACTTGTCCATCAGCCCGCCACCCGTTGCTGCACGTGATGCGGCTCGTCCTCGCACACCGCGCTGTGCGCGCCCGCCACATGAAGCTGGCCGTCCAGCTCGACCACCCGCACCGGCGCCCGGTACAGCTCCGACAGCACCGCCGAGGTCATCACCTCGCGCGGGGGACCGACCCGGAACCGCCCGTCCACCAGATAGAGCACCTTGTCCACGTACGACAGGATCGGGTTGATCTCGTGCGTGACGAACAGCACGGTGGTGCCGGCTTCCCGCCGCCTGCGGTCGATCAGCTCGCTGATCGCCTGCTGCTGGGCCACGTCCAGCGACAGCAGCGGCTCGTCACACAGCAGCACCGCGGGCTCCCCCACCAGCGCCTGCGCCACCCGCAGGCGCTGCTGCTCGCCCCCGGACAGCTGGTTGAACGGCTTGCCGGCGAACTGCTCCGCACCGACCGCCGCCACCGCCTCGGCCACCCGCTGCCGCCGTCGGCGCATGCCGCGCAGGCCGAGGCCCCAGCGCTGGCCGTCCAGCCCCAGGCCGACCAGGTCGACCCCGCGTATTCCGGTCGCCGCCCCGGTTTCCACCGCCCCCTGCTGGGGCACGTAGCCGACCGCATCCGGGCCACCGGCGACCTCGGCCGCGCCCGTGGACAGCCGCAGCCGCCCCAGCAGCACCTTGAGCAGGCTGGACTTGCCCGACCCGTTGGGCCCGAGCACCGCGACGAACTCCCCCGGCTGCACCGACATGGTCAGCCCGGACCACAGGGTGCGCCCGGGAAAACTCAGGCCCGCGTCCACGAGCCGTACCGCTGGTCGTGTCGTCATGGTCTGGCCACCGCCGTCTTGAGTTCCTCGATCTCCGCTGCCAGCCAGCGCAGGTAGTCGCTCTCTCCCTCCGGCAGCGTCTCACTGATCTCGACCACCGGCGTGCCCGACCGCTCGGCCGTCGCCACCAGCTGCTGGGTCACCTCGGTCTCGGTCTGCGGGTTGTGCACCACGGCGGTCACTTCGCCGCGCTCCACCAGGCGGGTCACTTCGGCCTGGGCCGCCACCGGCACGTCGGAATCGCCCTCGATCGCACTGCTGAACGCCTTCGGCGTGACGTCGTGCAGCCCGGCGGCGTCCAGCAGGTAGAACGCCACGGGCTCGGTTGCGATCACCCGCTGCCCCGCCGCGGCTTTGCGCAGCGCGGTCAGCTCCTGGCGCAGCTTGGCCAGGCCTTGCGCGAACTTCTTACCGTTGGCCTCGAACTCCGCCTTCCGCTCGGGCGCCAGCGCGCCGAGGTGTGCGACCACCTCGTCAGCGACCGCTTCGACCGTGTCCAGGTCGAACCAGACGTGCTCGTTCACCGCGCCGTGCTCGTGCGCGTGTCCGTCGTGGTCCTCGGCATGGTCGTCGCCGTGGTCGTGGTCGTGCTCCTCCTCGGAGCCGCGGCCGGACACGGCGAACGCGTCGATGACCGGGACATCGGGCGCCTGCTCGGCCAGCTTCTCGGCGAACGCGTCGTAACCGCCGCCGTTGATCACCACCAGGTCGGCCTTGGTGAACGTCAGGGCGTCCTCCGCGGTCGACTCGTAGGAGTGCGGATCGGCGACCGGGTCGTCGATCACTGCCGAGACAGTGACCGAATCACCGGCGACCGCACGCACGACGCCGGCCCATGCACTGGTGGAGGTGGCGACCGAGAGCTTGCCGTCGGCATCTCCGGCCGCGCTGCCTCCGCACCCCGCGGCGACCACGGCGACGGCGCTGGCCACGACGGTCGGCACAAGGCGGCGCAGGCTCATCCGGTTCTCCGTTCGTGATCACTAGTAGAAAATGGAATCCGTTATCAATAGCGTACCGCAAACGAGTGACACGGTCCGGCCGTAGACGGGTCTTCGGCCTGGCGCAACAGCGCCACTGGCGAGCGGAGTGTCGTGGCCGCACACGGACAGTGTGCGGACGGCGCGGGCGCGGCGAGCACGGCCCAGGTGGTGACGCACAGCCGTCGCCTCGGCCGGGCTGTGCGACGTTCCGTGATCATTTCCCGGCTCGGGTTCCCGCCGAGGCTACTGAACCGTTAACGTTCCGAACATGGGTCGTCCGATGCGCACCCGGCGGCAGGCCACACTGGCCTCGCTTGCCGCCGAACTCGGCGTGTCCAGGACAACGGTGTCCAACGCCTACAACCGCCCGGACCAGTTGTCCCCGGAGCTGCGGCGCCGCGTCCTGGAAACCGCACGGAAACTGGGCTACCCGGGGCCCGACCCGGTGGCCCGCTCGCTCCGCACGCGTAAGGCCGGGGCGGTCGGCCTGCTGCTCACCGAGGCGCTGTCGTACGCCTTCCGCGACCCGGCGGCGCTCGGGGTGCTGGAAGGGCTCGCGCTGGCGTGCGAGGACGCCGGGGTCGGCGTGCAGCTGGTGCCCGCCAGCCCCGGAAAGGACAACATCGACGCGGTGCACCGGGCGGGGGTGGACGGTTTCGTCGTCTACTCGGTGCCGGACGACGATCCGCACTTGGAAGCGGTGCTGCAACGCCCCGTCCCGACGGTGATCATCGACCAGCCGGTGGTGGCGGACGTGGACCGGGTGGGTCCGGACGACAAGGCGGCGATGGCCTCGCTGGCCGACCACCTCATCGAACTCGGCCACCGGGACATCGGCGTGCTGTGCATGCGGCTGTCCCGGGAGCGCCGCAACGGCTTCGTGTCCCGGGAACGGCAGGAGAAGGCGAGCTACCACGTGCAGCGCGCCCGGCTGGCCGCGCTCGCCGAGGCGTTCGAGGCGGTCGGTGTGGACTGGTCCACGGTGCCGGTCGTGGAGCGCTTCGAGCACACCATCGAAGACGGCGCTTCGGCCGCCCGCCAGCTGCTCGACGCGCACCCGCACGTCACCGCGCTGGTGTGCACGTCGGACATCCTGGCGCTGGGCGCGTTGAAGGAGGCACAGCGACGCCGGTTGCAGGTGCCCGCGGACCTGACCATCACCGGTTTCGACGGGGTGCCGGAGGGCGAGCGGGCGGATCTGACCACGGTGCGCCAGCCGGTACGGGAGAAGGGCCGGTGTGCGGGCAAGCTGCTGCTGGACCCCAACCGGCGGGTGGGCTCGGCCGCGGTCACCCCCGAGGTGATCACGCTGGAGACCGAGTTGCGCATCGGCCGGACGTCCGCTCCCCCACGCACGGCGGAGCAGCGCTGGTTCGGTCCATGATCGTCTGAGTGATGTTTCTCCCGCCCGCTTGTCGCGGGCACGCCGGGCACGCTCCAATGACCGAAACCGTTGTCGGAGGTGCGCGGTGAGCAACATCGATCTCCTGCTGAAGCGCCATGTGGACGGTGTCGACCACGGCGCACCCACCATCCGGACGCCGGTGCCCAGCCTCGGCATCGCCGTGCTGACCTGCATGGACGCCCGGATCAAGGTCTTCGACGTGTTCGGCCTGCGGCACGGCGAGGCGCACATCCTGCGCAACGCGGGCGGCGTGGCCACCGACGACGCCATCCGGTCGCTGACGATCAGCCAGCGCAAGCTGCAGACCCGGGAGATCATCGTGATGCAGCACACCCAGTGCGGCCTGTCGATGATCACCGAGGACTCGTTCAAGGACGAGGTGGAACAGGCCACCGGGATCCGGCCGCCGTGGGCGATCGAGTCGTTCCGGGACGTCACCGAGAGCGTCCGACAGACCCTTCGGCGCATCCGGCAGAGCCCGTTCATCCCCTACACCGACAACGTCCGCGGCTTCGTCTACGACGTGAACACCGCCGCCATCACCGAGGTGGAAGCCTGAGCGCTACCGTCTCAGCGTGGACCCCGAGCTGCTGCTGGACTGGTTCGACGCGAACGCCCGCGAGCTGCCCTGGCGCGAGCGGGAGCCGGTGGCGAACCGTGGCTGGCGGGTGCTGGTCAGCGAGATCATGCTGCAGCAGACGCCGGTCAACCGGGTGCTGCCGGTGTACGAGGAGTGGATCCGCCGGTGGCCGAAGCCGTCGGCTCTGGCCGGCGCCAGTCAGGGCGAGGTACTGCGAGCCTGGGGCAAGCTCGGGTACCCGCGGCGCGCGTTGCGACTGCATCAGACGGCGACGGTGATCGCCACCGAGCACGGCGACGTCGTCCCCGCGGATGTCGAGACGCTGCTGCGCCTGCCGGGCATCGGCGATTACACGGCTCGCGCGGTCGCAGCCTTCGCCTACGACAAGCGGGCTCCCGTGGTCGACACCAACGTGCGCAGGGTCGTGGCTCGGGCAGTGCACGGCGCCGGGGATGCCGGACCGGCCTCGATGACCCGTGACATGGCCGACGTGGAGCAGCTGCTGCCGGACGACGAAGCGCGCGCAGCGCGGCTGTCGGCGGCGTTGATGGAGCTGGGCGCGCTGGTGTGCGTCGCGCGCACTCCGCGGTGCTCCCGCTGTCCGCTGGTGCAGACCTGCGCCTGGCAGCGCGCCGGATGTCCCGCCTACACCGGTCAGCCTGCCCGGCCGGTCCAACGCTATGCCGGGACCGACCGCCACGTGCGCGGGCTGCTGCTGGACGTGCTGCGGGGATCGCCGGAGCCGGTGGACAAGACACAGCTCGATGCGGCATGGCCGATCGACGGGCAGCGCGACCGGTGTCTGCACTCGCTGCTGGAGGACGGCCTGGTGGAGCAGATCGCCGACGGGCGCTTCGCGCTTCCCGGCGAGCACTCAACTGTGAACGGTAACTAGTTCGCAAGATGCGCATACCGTTCGTCAATGATTGTCGGCGTCCCTGGCGCGGAGTTACCTTCGGTGCACTTCCGCTCACCGACCGATGACATCCTGGTGAGCCGCCCTGCGCGCGAGAGGGGAACCACCGATGGCCGATGTCGAATTCCACCGAAGGACGCTGCTGAAAGGTGGACTGGCGGCCACCGTGATCGGCGGCATCACGGCTCCGGGGGCACTGGCGGGCACCGCCGGAAGTCCGGGCAGCCGCGGCCGCACGGTCGAGGCCCCGGAGATCTTCGGCACGGCCGACTGGGGAGCACGACCGCCGAACGGCCAGATCGTCGTGCTGGACCACGCACCCACCTACATCGTCGTCCACCACACCGTCGAACCGGGCAACAGCGACGATTTCAGCAAGGAGCGCGCGTTCGCCATTTCCCGCGCGATCCAGAACCACCACATGGACAACAACGGCTGGATCGACTCCGGCCAGCAGTTCACCAACTCCCGCGGCGGTTACATCACCGAGGGACGGCATCGCAGCCTGGAGGTGCTGCGCGGCGGCACCCAGCACGTCCAAGGCGCGAACGTGGCCAACCACAACAGCGAGGTCATCGGCATCGAGAACGAAGGCAACTACGTCTCCGCCGACGTGCCGCAGGCACTGTGGGACTCGCTGGTGCAGCTGGTCGCCTACATCGCCTCCCAGTACGGCATTCCGGTGGAGCACATCATGGGCCACCGGGACTTCAACTCCACCCAATGTCCCGGCGACGTGCTGTACGCCCGGATCCCCGAGCTGCGCGAGGCGGTCGCCGAGGTCCTCGGCGCCCCGGCACCCACCCACCGGCCGCAGTGGCCGCTGCTTCGGGTCGGCGACCGGGGCGAGGCCGTGCGGACCGCTCAGCGACTGTTGCGCAGGCAAGGGGTGCAGGTCCCGGTCGACGGCTACTACGGGCCGCGCACCGCGGAGGCGGTGGCCGCGTTCGCCGCCGAGCGCGGGGTGCCGCAGCACACGTGCATCGCGGCGGCACGGGCCGGCGAACACGGGCTGCTGGGTGCCGACATTTGGCCGCTGCTGATCACCGGCGAGTACTCGACCGCCGAGTGGAAGGCCATGCTGCAGGGGTGATCGCAGTCGTTCGGGCCATACCGGCACGGTGATGCGGGCAAAAATCCGGGCCATGCCAGCACGGTGACGCGGGCAAGAATCCATGCCATGCCAGCACGGTGACGCGGCAAGATGGAAGACGTTCACCGTGATCACCGTGCAGCACCTGGCGAGCAGATGACTGACCTCACCCCAGCAGTCGGCACCGACGGCATGGTCGACTGGATCCAGCAGGCGCTGGTCGAGAAATACGACGTCAGGTCGTTGGTTCCTGAGGTCTTCGAAGACTATGCGCGCCTCTTCCATCCGGCGATGGACATCGAGGGACGGCCCGTCTCGTGGTCAGCGGTCGCACAGTGGAGCGGCCGGGTCATGCACGCGCGCGCCCAGTGGGCCGCCATCGCCAACCCGGTCGATCCGGAGCTTCCGCCGCCGTTCACCGAAGAACCGGAAACCGGATCGATCACCCGGCCGATGGCGAGCAGGCTGGCGAAGCTCCTGAAGCCGTTCACCACGAACCCCGGCCGGTGCTGGTTCGCGGTGTGGGACGGGGGCGACTTCCGCCCCGAGTGGTCTCGCGGAGCACGGTTCACGCTACCTCTGGACCGTGAACTGATCCTGCTCACTGGGAGCCTGGACGCTGTCACGACGTCCATGCGGGACGACACGCACGACGGTCACTATCAGTCACCGTACGCGTGGTGGCCCGATTGCCGCTCGTGGTGTGTCGCCACCGACATCGACCTGGCGGTGACGCACGTCGGCGGCAGCCGCGCATGCATCGACGCGATCCTGGCGGACTCGGAGCTGGAAGCCTTTCGTGTCCCGAGCACATCGCCGGTCACCTACGACTCGGACGACAAGAACCCGCTGCCGTCGGGTGACGACGCGGTCGTCTCGGCAGGCTCGAGCTGGAAGGACCGGTGGCGGAAGCTTCGAGGCCGCTGACCGCGCCGTGACCGTGGTCAGAGCGGGAAGAGCAGGCAGGTGGCGATCGCGTGCGCGACCACCTTGCCGCGGCCGTCCACGATCCGGGCTTCGGCTGTCGCGGTGCGGCGGCCCATGGTCACCACCTCGCCACGGCACCGCAGAACTCCACTGTCGAGGTTCGCAGGCCGGGTGAACTTGATGGTCAGGTCCAGCGACGTGTAGCCGGTCCCGGCGGGCAGTTTGCTGTGCACCGCGCAGCCGAGGGCCGAATCGGCGAGGCCGGCGAGCATGCCACCGTGCACCGAGCCGATCGGGTTGTAGTGCCATTCGGCCGGCTGCATCCGGAACTCGGCCCAGCCGTCGCCGACCGCCACCGGAAGAATCTCCGTGGTGACGCCTGCCGGGACCATGGGCAGCTCACCGCTGCCGATCTGGTTGAGGAATTCCAGGCCGCTGAGTTGACGAGCCGGGTCGGCGAAGACCTTCGGATCCTCCCAGCTGTAGGTGCGCGTCCGGTTCATCGATGCCTCCTCGGTTGCCGGTGAGCGGGCGTCCACGCCGCCGGCGCGCACGGGGGCGTCGGCGGCCGTGGCAGCGCCGTAGTGCCGCTCCAGGTGGGCGATGTGCTTTTCCAGGCCGTTCCGAAGCAGGTCGGCCCAGGAGAAGCCGGCCATGTCAGATCCGCTCGATGATCGTGGCGTTGGCCATCCCGCCGCCTTCGCACATGACCTGCAGCCCGTAGCGGCCGCCGGTGTGCTCCAGGGCGTTGACCAGCGTCGTCATCAGTCGGGCGCCGGATGCACCGAGCGGATGACCGATCGCGATGGCACCGCCGTCGACGTTGACCTTGGCCAGGTCGGCACCGGTCTCCCGCTGCCAAGCGAGCACGACCGAGGCGAAGGCCTCATTGACCTCGAACACGTCGATGTCGTCGAGCCGCAGGCCGGCCTTGGCCAGCACCTTGTGCGTGGCCGGGATGATCCCGGTCAGCATGAACACGGGATCGTCGCCGGTGACCGCGAACGCGTGCACCCGCGCGCGGGGTTTCAGGCCGAACCGCCGTACCGCGTCCTCACTGGCCACCAGCACCGCAGCGGAACCATCATTGACCGGCGAGCTGTTGCCCGCGGTGACCCGCCACTCGAGATCGGGATACCGCTCGACCCAGTGATCCGCCTTGAACGACGGCTTGAGCCCGGCCAGCACGTCCACGGAGGTGTCGGGCCGGATGCTCTCGTCGATCACCAGGTCGGTGATCCGCACGACCTGGCTGTCGAAGAGCCCGTCTTTCCACGCCTTCGCCGCGCGCTGGTGCGACTCGGCGGCGAACTCGTCGTTCGGTGCGCGACAGGTTCCAGCGCTGGGCTATCAGCTCGGCGCTGACGCCCTGCGGGACGAGGCCGTCCGGGTAGCGGTCGCCGACGCGGCTGCCGACGAAATTCTTGCCTTGGGACTGCGAGCCGATCGGGATGCGGCTCATCGACTCGACCCCGGAAGCGATGACCACGTCGTACGCCCCGGCGAGCACTCCCTGCGCGGCGAAGTGCAGTGCCTGCTGGGACGAGCCGCACTGACGGTCCACGGTCACCCCGGGGACGGATTCGGGGAACCCCGCGCCGAGCAGCGCCCAGCGCGCGGTGTTGCCGGACTGCTCGCCGATCTGGCCGACCGCACCACTGATGACGTCGTCGACGTGGGCCGGGTCGATACCGACGCGCTCGACGAGCGCGGCCAGCGTGCGAGCGTGCAGGTCGACCGGGTGGATGCCGGTGTACGCGCCGCCCGGCTTGCCCTTGGCAATCGGAGTGCGGACGGCGTCGATCAGGTAAGCGGTGCTCATGGGCGGGTCCTTTCGCAGCGGGAAGCCTTCTGGCTATGGAAAACCATAGTTAGAAGCTACACCTCTGACTTTGGAAAAGTAAAGCTAGAGGTAGGATGAGGACATGAGCGAGGACAGTGCGCAGGCTCCGTCGGAAGGTGTTCTGCAGCGGCTGGGCGAGTTCGCGGCGCGGGACAGGTGGCCGGCCAAGGGGTGGTGCCGCATCGAGCGAGCGCTGGAGGTGATCGGCACCCGGTCGGCGATGCTGGTGCTGCGCGAGCTGTTCTACGGCGGTACGCGCTTCGACGAGTTCACGCGGCGCACCGGCCTGAGCGAAGCCGTGGTCGCGGGGCGGCTCAAACAGCTCCACGCCGACGGCATCGTCGAGCGCCGCCCGTATCGGGAAGCAGGCAAACGTACTCGCGACGAGTACGTCCTGACCGAGCGCGGCCGTCAGCTGTTCCCGATCCTCGTCGCACTGATGCAGTGGGGCGAGACGCTACGCGACGACCACCGCACCGGAGTGGAATTGATCCACCGCGACTGCGAAGCGCCGCTCACCGTCCAGGTGCGGTGCACGGACGGCCACCGGGTGCCGCTCGAGCAAGGAGCGGTCCGGATCAAGGACGAGGACTACGTCAAATCGGCACTGGGCCGGAAGTAGGCGGAGCGGCGACCTCAGCCCCGAGACGGCGATCAGATCTGGTCGCCGATGCCCGGCGCCCATCGGCTGTCAAGCCCGCTCAAGCACCCCATCAGCTGTCAGGCCTCATCACTCGCACCCGGCGCCTCATCGGCCGTTCAAGCCTGGCCACCCGCACCCGGCGCCCCATCGGCGCCGCCGTCCTCCGGCGGGTTGCCCGGAGTCACACTCAACCCGCGCAGCAACAGGCTCGCACCCCTGTCCCGGAGATCCGCATGATCAGGGTGGCTGACCGGGTTCAACCCGTGTTCGCGCAGGACGCGGCGAACGTCGTCGATCAGCCGCTGCGGGTCGTAGTACTGGCCGTTGGGATCCCAGTGCACGGTGGCGGGCTCACCGTCCTTCGGCCGCCAGCGAAGGCCGGTGATGCGCTCGTACGCCTCGATGTAGCGATCCCGGGTGGCCTTGACGATCTCGTCGGGAATCTCCGGCCCAGGTGGCGTCTTGTCCCACCCGGTGGACAGCGACCAGTCCCGCACGAACTGCTTGTCGAACGCCTTTTGCGGACGGCCAGGTTCCCACTCCGTGACGCGCCAGAACCGCGACGAGTCGGAGGTCAGCACCTCGTCCCCGAGCGTCAGAACGTCACCGTCCCACCCGAACTCCAGCTTGGTGTCCGCGATGATGATCCCCCGCTCCAGCGCCTTCTCGGCCCCTGCGGTGTAGATCTGCAACGTCAGGTCGCGCAGCCGCTCGGCGACCTCCCGGCCTTCCTGGGCCACCACGTCGTCGAACGTGATGAACTCGTCGTGGCCGGTGTCGGATTCCTTGGTGGTCGGCGTGAAGATGGGCTCGGGAAGCTTGTCCCCCTCCCGCAACCCCGGCGGCAGCGGAACGCCCGAAATCGAGCCGTGCTGCTGGTACTCCCGCCATCCGAGCCCGGCCAGATATCCGCGGGCGATGCACTCCACCTTGATCATGCGCAGCGGCTTGCAGCGGATCGCGCGCCCGGCGAATTCCTCCGGCACGTCGGTGGTCGAGATGACGTGGTTCGGCACGATGTCGGCCAGCTGCTCGAACCACCACGCCGACAGCTGGGTCAGCAGCGCACCCTTGTCCGGGATCAGCGTGGGCAGGGACACGTCGTAGACGGACACCCGGTCCGAAGCGACGATCAGCAGATCGTCGCCGTCCTGGTAGATGTCCCGCACCTTGCCGGCGTGGATGTGCTTCATTGACCGTCCTTTGCTGCGCTCGACTCGACGAAGACCCACTGGTCCGCGAGTGCGGTCGACTCGCCGTATTCGATCACTCCGCCGAGGGCGTCGACGAACCGATCCCGGCTGACGAGCACCGGCGAGCCCGGCGCGACACCCAGCTGTTCCGCCGCCGCACTGTCTGCCGAACTGGCCGCCAGCTGCGTGTACACCTTCGCGAGTTCGCGTCCCGTCTGCTGAGCAACGTAGGCGAACGTGCCCTGAGGGATGCGTTCGGCCTCGAGCAGTCGTGGCGCATGTGGGGCCAGCGCGCCGTCGAACCACGACACCGACGTGGCCACCGGCACGTCGCCGGGGCGGTAGGTGGTTCTGGCCCGGCGGATCACGATGGCGCCTTCCGCTGTCCCGAGCGCATCGGCCACCCGCTCCGGCGCGGGAACCAGCTCGACGCTCCGGATACGGGCGTAGTGGCCGTCCGGGTAGATCTTGCCGGTGCGCACGACGGTCAGGCTCCGGTCAGCCGCATGCGGGTGCATGCCCTTGGTGTCCACGACCGTGCCGACCCCAGGCACGGCCCGAACCAGACCGTCCGCCCGCAGCGCGGAGTGCACCTTGTTGGCCGTGGCGAGCGCGACACCCCATTCGCGCATGATCTGCCGAGCGGACGGCACGCGGTCCCCGTCCTTCAGTTCACCGGAGACGATCTTCTCCCGGATCGCCCCGGCGATCTGCAGGTACGGCGGCGCTGCGCGCTCGTCGTTCGTCATCATGTACTCCTCGTCAGCCGCATGCGTTCTAGCACACCGGCTGACTTGCAGGCAATTCTCACCGCTTGCAGGCATACGTGTACTAGGTCACACCGTGCTATCGTTCTAGAACGGTAACCGTCGGCGACCTGTGCGGCTCAGGCATCGTTCGCGCCAACCGCCCCGTTCGCCGGCGAGAGGGGGAGGCAGATGAATGCGGTGTGGGTGACGGCCACCCATGGCGGGGTCGATCACGCCGTTTCGACAGTCGAACTTGCGGCGGCCCTGCAACGCGGGGACGGACGGCTCACCGGTGTCTGTGGCTGCTCATTCACGGCCGCGTCCATGGCCGCCGGTCCGGACACGTCGTGTTCCGCTTGTGCTCGCGCCGTGCGCACCGAGCACAGCCACGCCCGACAGCCCACCGACCCTGGCCGTTCACGCATGTCCGTCATCGGGTACGTGTTGTCTTCGCTGTCGGCGACTCCTTCCGCCAGCTCGCCGAAACGGTCCGTGTGCGCAGAGGGCACGGCGCGCGGCGCCATCAGGTGGATCACCGAACTCAGGGCGACCGCCCCGGCGCCTCGGCGCCACATCGTCCGACTGGAGCCGACACCGTAGCCGGCCCCCAGGTCACCATCCGCACTTCCGGCAGGCCATCGCGAACCGGCGGCGCACAGGCGGCACAACTGATGAGCCGCAGACGGCACCTGGTTCGCGTCTTCTGCCGGCTAGTCGGCAAGGTCGGCAAGGAACGCCTCCAGGGCCTCGCGGTAGGCGTCGGGGGCGTCGACGTGCACCACGTGGCCGGTCCCGGGGACGCGCACGTAGCGCCCGCCGGCGCGGCGAGCCAGCTCGGCCTGCTGCCCCGGCGGCATCGCGGTCCGTTCGGCCTCGATCACCAGCAGCGGGCAGCGAAGCCGGTCCACGTAGGGCCAGTACGACCGCTCGCCCCATTCCGCGGCGATGCGATACATGACGTCCAGGTCGGCGATCAGGTGATAGCCGTCGGCCCGCTCCTCCACGCACTCGATGAAGTAGTCGCCGTAGGGCGCGAAGAACTCCCGCACATGCGCCAGCGACGTGAACACGTCGGGCCACGAGTCGAAATACGGCCGCCACGCCTCGACCGTCCTGCCGCGCTGATCAGGGGCCATGTCCTCCACCACGACCCCGCGGACCAGCTCCGGGTGCCGAGCCGCGGCCACCATCGCGTGCAGGCCACCCATCGAGTGCCCGATCAACACCGCAGGCCCATCGGCCTGCTCGCGCACCCACGCGGCGACGTCGTCCGCGAACTGCTCCGTCGCGACGGCCTCCCGGTGTGGGTTACGGCCGTGCGCGCGGGCGTCCAGCCCGACCACCCGGCCGTGGGCCGTCAGCCACTTCGCCACCGGCCACCACGTCGTCGCCCGGCCCATCAACCCGTGCAGCAGCACGATGGGGCGGCCGGCCCCGCCGAACTCAACGACACCGCGACGGCCGCTCACCTGGGCTCCTTCTGTGCGAGTGTGACCACGAACTGGCTGCTCTGCGGCTTGATCAGCACCCTAGTGGCTCGCCCCGCCCGGGACACCGCCGACCAGCGGCTGCGGACGGCGAACGGACTCGCACGTCGAACCGGCAGCCGGAGAAGCAAGACTGGCGCCCCGCAGGCTCGGCCGGGACAACGAGCCGGCGTCACCCCACCGGCCGAAACAAGCACCCCCGGCAGGCCCGACCGGGACAACAAGCCAGCGAGCACCCCACCGACCGAAACAAGCACCCCGGCAAGCTCAGCCAAGAACGGGTGAGCTGGGCGGCACACACCGCGCAAGTCCCGGATCGGTCAGCCCGCGCGCCGCGCCACCCATCCGAGCAGGTGCCCCATCGGGATCACCAGCAGCCAGGACAACTCGGCGAGGGTCGGATCGACGAACGCCAGCGGAATCGACGGGACGAACCCGGTGACGACCGCGGCGCCTCCGGCGAGGCTCTGCCGAAGCTCTTCCCGATCGAGATCCGAGCGGGTCAGTACCCGGCCGTCCGCACGAAGGCGGGCCCGTCCCACTGCGGCGTACCACCACATACCGGTGGACGAAAGCCCAGTGAGGATGATCGTGAGGGCGTACAACACCACCGCGGCGGCGGTGTCACCGTGCTCGCCCAGCACCGCGGTGGGGAACGGAAGCAACGCCACCCAGAACAGGAACAGCAGGTTCAGTCCCACCAACGCGGCGTCGGTCCGCTCGATGCGCGCATACACCCGATGGTGCACTCGCCAGTACCGGCCGATGACGACGAAGCTCAGCGCGAACGCCAGCAGCTGCGGAACGACCTCGAGCAGGCTCTCCGCCACCTCGCCGGCACGGATGTCGGCGTCCACGAGCGGCAGCGCGAGCAGCGTGAGGGCGATGGCGAACACCCCGTCGGACAGGCCGACGATGCGATCGACCCCGTTCGAGTCGTTCACCTGGCCGTTCGTAGCAACCACCACCAGCTGACAATCCGCACCGGAAACCACCAGGCGCCGCCGGGATCCGGCGACATGAGACTTGTCGAACGAAGAGCACCAGCTATTTCCGTTTCCCGGACGGAATCGCGGCCGCTCTACGCCGAACGGCGCCACGGCTGACGCAGTGAACGGCGCGTACACCCCATGCGGCCAGTGCGGTAGCAGTGGCTCGATGCCTGAGGCAGCGGCTCGGTACCGGAAGCAGCGACTCCAAGTGCCCGCGCCAGCCACTCAAAACCGAAAGCAGCGGCTCCGATCGCCCCCAGCCAGCCACTCCATGCCAGAAGCTACGACTCCAAGTGCCCGCGCCAGCTACTGCATGCCGGAAGCTGTGGCTCCGACGGTGGCGGTGGTCGTTCCAGCCCCCCCGAGAACGGCGAAAACCCACGCAGTCCGGCAAGGCGTGCCCGCAACCGCTGCGCTGCCCTCAGGACACCGCCCCTAGCCGCTCCAAGCCGACCCGGGCAGCCGCACGGTCGCCAGGATCGCGCGGTGATCCGAGCCGGGAAGGTCGACGACCTGGAAGTTGCGCACCGCGGCCCGGGAGTCGATCAGAACGTGGTCGATCGTCACCGGCGGCAGGCTGCGCTCCCGCGGCCACGTCGCCATCATGCCCAGCCCGAGCTGGTCCGCCGCGTCCACGTACCCGCGGGTCAGCAGCCTCCGGAACTCGGCGTGGTCGAGCGTGGCGTTGAAGTCCCCGGCCAGCACCCGGACCGCGCCCTCCTTGTTGGCGCGCGGCAGGCTGCGCAGGTCCGCCGCCCATGCGCGGGAATCGTCGACCGGCGGCATGGCGTGCACCGCGACCACCTCCACCACCTGGTCCTCGACGTGCACGGCCGCACTCGGTTGCCGGAAGCTCGACGGTCCGGCCAGATCGATCGCCACCAGCGGATACCGGGACGCCACGCCCGAGCCCGCGGCCGCCGCAGCCGGCTGGAAATGCTGATGCGGCAGCACCTCCCCCAACCCGGCCTGCTCGAGCCGCTTGGCTGCGGCAGGGGTCAGCTCCGTCACCGCAAGAACGTCGACTGCACGCTGACGAACCAGCGACACCACGGCGGCCGCGTCAGCCTCGCCGTAATACAGATTCACCGCCATCACGCGCAGCACCGGGCCACCGGTGCCTGGCTGACCGTCGGCGAAGTAGCGGGGCACGAGGGTCAGTCCCAGTGCGGCGCTCAGGGCGAACACCACGACCGCTGACCCCCACCGGCGGAACAGCGCCACGAACAGGCTGAGCACCACGCCGGTAGCCGCCAGGTACGGGGTGAGAGCCAACGCGGCGACGGTCAGGCCGTTGCCGTCCAGGTCGTACAACCCCGAGGCGACCAGCCGCCACAGCGCGAACGCGGCATACAGCGTGGCCAGCGCCACCAGGACGACACCGAACGGCTTTCCGCCCGGGCGCCGCTGACGCCGCGTCCGGGTGGTCTCGTCGAAGTCCCCGGGGAGCACGGTCACGGCGTCAGCATGCCGCACTCACCGTGCCCACGCAGGCCCGGACGATCATTCGATGCCAGGCTGCAACCGCACCTTGGCGGGACCGCACCCGGCCGCCCGCGGCGCACCCGACCGGCCACCACACCGGAACCGGGCGCCCGGCGTTGCACGAACGAACGGCGGGCCCGCAGAACCCTGCGAACCCGCCGTCGTTCAGCCCGGCGTGCTTACTCGCTCTCGGCCGCCTTCTCGCCGCCTTCGCCACCGCTGGCCGCGGCCACGTCGACCGGCGGAGCGTCCGGCACGGCCTTCGGCTTCGGCTCACCGCGGAAGGTGAACTTGGCCTTGTCGATGGGCGAGTCGGACTTGCCGTCCCAGCCCTCGACGTCGACCACGATGATCTGGCCCGGCTTGACCTCGCCGAACAGGATCTTCTCGGACAGCTGGTCCTCGATCTCGCGCTGGATCGTCCGGCGCAACGGACGGGCACCCAGCACCCGGTCGAAGCCCCGGCGGGCGAGCAGCCGCTTGGCCTTGTCGGTCAGCTCGAGACCCATGTCCTTGTTCTTGAGCTGCTCCTCGACCCGGCTGATCATCAGGTCCACCATCTGCACGATCTGGTCCTCGGTCAGCTGGTGGAACACGATGATGTCGTCGATCCGGTTGAGGAACTCCGGCCGGAAGTGCTTCTTCATCTCCTCGTGGACCTTCTGCTTCATCCGCTCGTACTGGCCCACGTCGTCCGTCTTGGACGAGAACCCGAGGCTGACGGACTTGGAGATGTCCTGCGTGCCCAGGTTCGAGGTGAAGATCAGCACCGTGTTCTTGAAGTCGACCGTGCGGCCCTGGCCGTCGGTCAGCCTGCCGTCCTCCAGCACCTGCAGCAGGGTGTTGTAGATCTCCTGGTGCGCCTTCTCGATCTCGTCGAACAGCACCACGGAGAACGGCTTGCGGCGGACCTTCTCGGTCAGCTGGCCGCCTTCCTCGTAGCCGACGTACCCGGGCGGGGCACCGAACAGCCGCGACGCGGTGTACCGGTCGTGGAACTCGCCCATGTCGATCTGGATCAGGGCGTCGTCGTCGCCGAACAGGAACTCGGCAAGCGCCTTGGACAGCTCGGTCTTCCCGACACCGGACGGGCCGGCGAAGATGAAGGAACCGCTCGGCCGCTTCGGGTCCTTCAGGCCCGCACGGGTCCGGCGGATCGCCTGGGAGACCGCCTTGACGGCGTCCTCCTGGCCGATGATCCGCTTGTGCAGCTCCTCCTCCATCCGCAGCAGGCGGGTGGTCTCCTCCTCGGTCAGCTTGAACACCGGAATGCCGGTCCAGTTGGCCAGGACCTCGGCGATCTGCTCGTCGTCGACCTCGGCGACGACGTCCAGGTCACCGTCCTTCCACTGCTTCTCCCGCTCCGCCTTCTGCTGCAGCAGCGACTTCTCCTCGTCGCGCAGCCGCGCGGCCCGCTCGAAGTCCTGCGCGTCGATCGCGGACTCCTTCTGCCTGCGCACCTCGGCGATCTTCTCGTCGAACTCGCGCAGGTCCGGCGGCGCGGTCATGCGGCGGATCCGCATCCGCGCCCCGGCCTCGTCGATCAGGTCGATCGCCTTGTCCGGCAGGTAGCGGTCGTTGATGTAGCGGTCGGCCAGCGTGGACGCGGCCACCAGCGCCGAGTCGGTGATGGTCACCCGGTGGTGCGCCTCGTAGCGGTCGCGCAGGCCCTTGAGGATCTCGATGGTGTGCTCCAGGCTCGGCTCGCCGACCTGGATGGGCTGGAACCGCCGCTCCAGCGCCGCGTCCTTCTCGACGTACTTGCGGTACTCCTCGAGCGTGGTGGCGCCGATGGTCTGCAGCTCGCCCCTGGCCAGCATCGGCTTGAGGATCGACGCCGCGTCGATGGCGCCTTCGGCGGCACCGGCACCGACCAGCGTGTGCAGCTCGTCGATGAACAGGATGATGTCGCCGCGGGTCTTGATCTCCTTGAGGACCTTCTTCAGCCGCTCTTCGAAGTCACCGCGGTACCGCGAGCCGGCCACCAGCGAGCCGAGGTCCAGCGTGTACAGCTGCTTGTCCTTCAGCGTCTCGGGAACCTCGCCCTTGACGATGTTCTGCGCCAGACCCTCCACCACGGCGGTCTTGCCGACACCCGGCTCGCCGATCAGCACCGGGTTGTTCTTGGTCCGGCGGGACAGCACCTGCATGACCCGCTCGATTTCCTTCTCCCGGCCGATGACCGGGTCAAGCTTGCCTTCCCGTGCGCTCTGCGTCAGGTTCCGACCGAACTGGTCGAGCACCAGCGACGAGGACGGCGTCTCGCGGCCGCCAGTACCCGCCTCCGCGGGCTCCTTGCCCTGGTAGCCGGACAGCAGTTGCAGCACCTGCTGCCGCACGCGGTTCAGGTCCGCACCCAGCTTCACCAGCACCTGGGCTGCGACGCCTTCGCCTTCCCTGATCAGGCCGAGCAGGATGTGCTCCGTGCCGATGTAGTTGTGGCCGAGCTGCAGCGCCTCCCGAAGCGACAGCTCGAGCACCTTCTTGGCGCGCGGCGTGAACGGGATGTGCCCACTCGGCGCCTGCTGCCCCTGGCCGATGATCTCCTCGACCTGCTGACGCACGCCCTCCAGCGCGATGCCCAGCGACTCGAGGGCCTTGGCGGCTACGCCTTCACCCTCGTGGATCAGGCCCAAGAGGATGTGCTCGGTGCCGATGTAGTTGTGGTTGAGCATCCGGGCCTCTTCCTGGGCCAGGACGACCACCCGCCGAGCGCGGTCGGTGAACCTCTCGAACATCTCTACTCCCTGACTGCGTTGGCGGTGTCTGGGCCACCACGCCTGAACAACGTGATGTGTGCAGCACCGTAATGCCACTGTAGTAGCCACACCATTGCCGCGGCGTAACCACTCAGCTGTATTCCACCCTGCGGGCTCGCCCGAGACAACGAGTCTGCTCGTCACAGGATTCCTGCCTACGCAGCGTGTCCGCTAAGCGCGAACACACTGGTCCCGACGGCCGTACGCTCACCCGCCTGCCGAAGCAGCCGAGTGCGCCCAGTAAGGTTAGGCAAGCCTTACTCCCGTTCGTTTTCCACAGAGGGGCTCGTCACATGACGGCCGACCGTCTCGCGACCCGCACAGCGGCTCCCCCGGCGGCTGGCCCGGCTCGCGCGGCCGCTCCGCAAGCGGCGGGTCCGGCGCCACGTGACCCACTTGGGCTGGCCGAGTCCATCAGGCAGCTCCCGCCCGCGTGGCTGCGTTTGGAGCACGGCCTGCCGACGGGCCAGGGGTGGCATCGCTGCGACGAACTGTTGTCACCGGGCAGTCCCGGCCTCGCCTTGTGGCATGAGCAGATACTGCGATGGCTGCGGGAGGAACACGGCGAGGCTCCCGAGCGCACCGCAGCCGGCTACCTGCGCTGGTGGTATCTGTCCGCGATCGCCATCTACGCGGCGATGCTCTTCCATCACCGACGCCGGGTGCCGTCGCTGCGGCCGTCCGATCTTCACGTACGGATCTCACCGCAGGGGCGGCCGGACGTCTCGGGCGTTGCGGTGACGGCTGACGAGTTCGTCTGCCTCCCCAACGACCCTGCGGCGGGCACCCGCGCCGCCACGACCGTCGCTTCGGCGCAAGCGCTCGCCGCTTTGCTGCGCGCACGATTCGCCGGACATGCCGCCCGCTTCATCGCCAGCTACCGCCCGGCGGTGCGGTTCGGCCCGCACACGTGGTGGGCGACGGCCACCGATGCGTTGGACACCGGGCTCTGGATGGCCGGCCAGCTCGGCGGCGACGAAGGAGCGGGCGTGGCGGACGCCGCGCTGGTCCTGCCCGACGCGCTCGCGCCGTTCACCTCGGCCAGCACACTGCGCTGCCAGACCGTGGACGGAACGCCGTGCTGGGTTCGGCGGCGCGAGTCCTGCTGCTTCGCCTACCTGGTCAACGACGGCGAAGCCTGTGCGGACTGCCCGCGGGTGAAGCCGAAGCGCTGACCGGGCACGCCATGATCCACATATAAACACTGTCTGGCCACCGGCCACCGGCTCGAAGACGAACACTGTCGGGCTACCGGCCCCCAGCCCGAGAACCAACCCCGCCCGGCCACCGGCCACCGACTCGAGGACGCACGCACCCTCGCCACGGCGGACCGAGCACCCCTCGGCGAGAACCCGGCGAAGACTGCCCGGACGCTCCGGCATCGAGTGCCCGTACGGTGCCCTCCACCGCCCGCCTGCGCCCCGTGGGACGAAAGACCCCGAAAGTGTCACCCCGGCAGACATGGCAAAGGGGCCGACGACCTCCCGTCGGCCCCCTGCACTGCCGGAGTCTTGCGGAGCGTTTTCACTCCACCACCGAGGTCAGTTCTTCTTCTTGTGGTACGCCTCGACGACTTCGGTCGGGATCCGGCCCCGGTCGGACACCGCGTAACCGTTTTTCCGCGCCCACGCGCGAATTGCCTGGTTCTGCTCCCGGTCGACCGACGCGGACTTGCTGGCCGAAGCCGAACGAGCCGGACGCTTACGACCACCGGCACGCCGCGCGTGCTGGACATACTTGGCCAGCGCGTCGCGCAGGTTTTTTGCATTCTTCGCCGACAGGTCGATCTGGTAGGTCACGCCGTCCAAGCCGAACTCGACGGTCTCGTCGGCGTCCGAACCGTCCAAATCGTCAATCAGCGAGACCAGCACCTTCTGAGCCATGGCTTTCCTCCCGGGGGTAATGCTCCGGCTGAATCGTCACGCGTCCCATGCACACTACGGACGACGGGTCATGTCATTAATACCCACATTCTACGACGGGCGCAATCAGAGGGTGATTGGGACCGTTATTCCGCTCGCACCTGCGCAAACGCCACGCGTTCCGCGGATAGTCCACACGGGCGCGCCGCCGACCGTGCTATTCGGCGCACCGCCGGTCGGCGGCGTCCGGTAGACCGACACGGGTAAGAAATGCCTGCGCACGCCACGTGCTTCTGCGCCGCCGGTGCTGACGTACGGATCCCGCCCAGGTCAGGCCGCTCACCGGGTCGAGGGAACCCCCACTCCCTTCGTCCTGCGCGGCGCGGCAGGTCCGCACACCGGCCGGCCCGAAGGCGCAAGCGGCCCGCACGCCGGGAGCCGTGGGCAACCACGGGTGGCATGCCGGGGGTTCCGATCAATACGGTATGTTTTCCCGATTGCCGGATTAGCGGCCACGCGCATACGAACACCGCTCCCTAAGTGATCCACCGGCTCGGCATCGAGTTCGTCCTGCATGCCCGGGCGACACCGGCTCGTCGTCACTTTCCGGCGCGACCCGGGCGGACGCCGGGAAAGCGAGCTGGGCATTGCCAGCACGATCCGCCCGCGCGACAGGTGGTAATCGGTCCCGGCGGAAAGAGTGACCGGCCCTCATCCGGCCACATCCCCCATCGCCGCCGTCGACGGGGCAATGCCGCGGTCCGCAGAACCGACAAGAATGCCCAGGACACCAGTTTCGGCAGCTCGGCTTCGCGCCAACTCCGTACCGGTACGCACGACCGTTTGCGAATCGGTTCAGTTGGTACGACCAGGAGCAAGGCGGACGGCCGGGCGGGGAATACCTGTCGGCACCTGCCCTCAGCACTCACCGGGACCAGGTGCGCAAAGTGAAATAAGTCACGCGACCGTGATCGAGCTCGATTCGGTCGCGGGCCGGATCAGCCGGGACAAGTGCCCGTCACACCCCACCCGAAAGTGTGATCCCGGGAGCGGGCATTCCCGGTCGCCGCGAAGATCGGCACAAACGAGGCCGCGGGCACGCCGCGGTGTTCATCGTTTGTTGCGCTCGAACGCCAGACGCAAACCGAGCAAGGTCAGGTCCGGCCGGTGCTCGGTGATCGTGCGCGACTCCGCCACCACCAAGCCGGCGAGCCCGCCGGTGGCGACCACCGCCACCTGGCCCTGCTCGGTGCCCCACTCCGCGAGCACCCTGCTGACCAACCCGTCCACCTGCCCGGCGAACCCGTACAAGATCCCCGACTGCAGGCATTCCACGGTGTTCTTCCCGATCACCGAGCGCGGGCGCACCAGCTCCACGGTCCGCAGCGCCGCGGTGCGCGTGGCCAGCGCGTCGAGCGAGATCTCGATACCGGGAGCGAAGGCGCCACCGAGGAACTCCCCGGCCGCCGACACCGCGTCGACCACTGTGGCCGTGCCGAAGTCCACCACGACGCAAGGCCGGTCCGGGTGCAGCGCGTGCACCGCCATGGCGTTCATCAACCGGTCCGGCCCGACTTCCTTCGGGTTGTCCACCCGCAGCGGGATCCCGGTGCGCACCCCCGGCTCGATGATCACCCGCGGCACGTCCGGGTAATAGCGGCTCAGCATCGCGCGCAGCTCCCGGCGCACCGGCGGCACCGTCGACAGCACGCTCACCCCGGTGATCTGGTCGGCGTACTCGCCGAGCATGCCGCGCATGGTCCAGGCGAGTTCGTCGGCGGTCAGCCGGTTGTCTGTGCGCATTCGCCAGTCGCGCACCAGCCGCGCGCTGTCGCCACGGCCCTCGTAGATGCCGAACCTGAGGTCCGTGTCGCGGGCGGAAACGGTGAGCAGCATCAGCCGTCGGCGTGCAGCAAGGCGTCGAGCTTGGCGGCGTCCGCGGTCTCCGGCGCTTCCGCGGCCTGACGGCCGGCCTGCACCGAACCGCTGATCAGCCCGGACCCCTCCGGGGCGCTGCCCGGGTCGGTGCCCCGCTCGACGATCTTGTTGTCCGCGTCCACGAAGACGATCTTGGGCTGGTAGGTGGCGGCCTCGGCGTCGTCCATTTGCGCGTACGACATCAGGATCACCAGGTCACCGGGGTGCACCAGGTGCGCGGCGGCCCCGTTGATCCCGATCACGCCGCTGCCCGCCGCGCCGGGGATGACGTAGGTCTCCAGCCGGGCACCGTTGGTGATGTCGACGATCGCGACCTGCTCCCCCGGCAACAGGTCCGCCGCGGTCATCAGGTCCTCGTCCACCGTCACGGAGCCGACGTAGTGCAGGTCGGCTTGCGTCACGGTGGCCCGGTGGATCTTGGATTTCAGCATCGTCCGCAGCATGGGTGTGCCTTTCTCGTCACTCCGGTTCGCCCAGCACGATCCCCACGTTGTCGATCAACCGGGTGGCGCCGACCTTCGCGGCCACCAGCAGTCGGGCGGCACCGGTCTCGGGGGCAGGGCCGAGCTGGGGATCACGCAATTCCAGGTAGTCCACCTCGACCTCGGGCCGCGCGGCCAACGTGGCCTCTGCGGCGGCCAGTGCCGCCGGACCGCCCTTGTGGGCGGAGTGCGCGCCCGCGGTCAGCGCGGCAGACAGCGTCACCGCCAGCTCGCGCTCGCGCGGCGACAGGTAGGCGTTGCGGGACGACAGCGCCAGCCCGTCCGGCTCGCGCACCGTGGGCACGCCGATCACCCGTACGTCCATGTTCAGGTCCCGTACCATGGCCTTGACCAGCACCAACTGCTGGTAATCCTTCTCGCCGAAGAACGCATACGCCGGCCGCACGATGTTGAACAGCTTCGACACCACGGTGAGCACCCCGGCGAAGTGGCCGGGGCGGCTGGCGCCTTCCAGCTCGTCGCCCAGCGGCCCGGGGTGCACCGTCACCCGCGGCTCGCCGTCGGGGTACATGTGCTGCACGGTCGGCGTGAACGCCAGCTCGACCCCGGCCTGCTCGAGCTTGGCCAGGTCCTCCTCGAGCGTCCTCGGGTACCGGTCCAGGTCCTCGTTCGGCCCGAACTGCAACGGATTGACGAAGATCGACACCACCACGGTGACGTTGCCGGGGATGCGCTTGGCGCGGCGGATCAGCTCCATGTGCCCGGCATGCAGCGCGCCCATGGTCGGCACCAGCACCACCGTGCGGCCGACGGCACGCAGCGCGGCCGTGGTGCGGGACACCTCGGCAGGGTCGGCAATCACGTTCAGCTTGCCGCGGACGAAGCTCGACTGACTCGACGTCATCGGGTTCCTCTCCCCAGCACCCCGTTGATGGCTGCGTACCCGTCGTCGCGCAGCATGCCGGAGGCATGCGCCCGGGTCGCCGTGCGGGTGGCCAGCGCAGTGTAGGACGGCAGGACATCGGCTGCTTCGTCGACCAGCACACCCAGGTGGGTGCGAACCGTGCCGGCGTCGCCACGGGCGACCGGGCCGGTGAGCGCGCGGTCGCCGTGCCGCAGCACGTTGTCCAGCGCCGCCGACAGCAGCGGGGCCAGCACGCGCTCGGCGTTGGCGATTCCTGCCCGCTGCAGCAGGTCGACGCTGTCGGCCACCAAAGTGATCAGGTGATTGGCGCCGTGCGTCAACGCCGCGTGGTACAGCGGCCGGGCGGCTTGCGGGATGCGCACCGGTTCGGCACCCATCTCCACCGCCAGCGCCTCACCCACGTTGGCCGCTGCGTCGTCACCTTCGGCGGCGGTCACTCCGATGCACGCCGAGCCCAGCCGCTCGATGTCCTCCGCGCGGCCGGTGAACGTCATGGCGGGATGCAAAGCGACACACAGCGCGCCGACTTCGGCCGCCGGGCGCAGCACGTCGACCCCGTGGGCGCCGGAGGTGTGCACGACGATCTGGCCGGACCGCAACGACCCGGTGTTCACCAAGCCGTGCACCGTCCCGGCCAAGGCGTCGTCCGGGATGGCGAGCAGGACCAGATCGGCTTTCCTGGCCACCTCGTCGGGCGGCAGCAGCGGGACGTCCGGCAGCAGGGTCTCGGCGCGGCGGACGGATGCGGCGGACACTCCGGACGCCGCGACGATCTCGTGCCCGGCGCGCCGCAGCGCGGCCCCGAGCACGCTGCCGACGCGGCCCGCGGAGACCACGCCGACGGCCAACCTGGCCTCCCGCCGTCCGCCGTCGTGCGGCATCGGGGAGCTTGCCTGCATCGTTGCTCCTTTGCTCGTTCCAGTCCCACGCGGCGTGGGTACCGGACGACGCGAGGCAGCGTAACTCACCGCGATCGGCTTCGGCTGCGCCGAGGTGACCGATCACACCAGGACGGAGGTGCATTGCCGGCCACTCCGGTCGTTCCGGCGACCTTGCGCCGAATGGAACGGTCCCCTACCCGGACCGGGAGAACGAGGAGCCCTCGCCGCAACGGCTTACCCGGTACCGACGTTCGATGGCGGGGATTCCGGCGTGGCGACGGTTCGGTGGGCGGCCGGGATTCCGGTGTAGCGACGGTTCGGTGGGCGGCCGGGATTCCGGCGTGGCGACCGTTCGGTGGGCGGCCGGGATTCCGGCGTGGCGACCGTTCGGTGAGCGCCAGGGATTCCGGGGTAACGATGCCCGCTAGTCACGCCGTCGACGGCGGCGCGGCACTGAGGAGCCGTACGCGGCCAGCAGCTCCGAGACCGAGCGGCCGGACGAGTGCGAACCGTATGCCTCGTCCTCCTCCTCGCGCTGCGCGGATTGCGACTCGACCGAGTGCAACCACGGCCGCTCCGGCTCGTCGTCCCGGTCGCGACGCGAACCGGTCGTGCCGACCTCGGGCGACCCCGGCTCGGGCTCCTCCTTGCGGCGACGGCCACCCGGGCGCAGGTTCTCCCGCACCGCGGGCGGCAACGTGGGGTTGAGCGTGATGTGCGTCTTCTCGTCGAAGATCGACTCGTCACGAACGTCGTCACCGTCGGCTCCGTGCCGACCGCGCGGGGCCCTCGCCTCGTCGGCATCGCGCCCGCGGCGATGCGGGACGTCGCCGCCTTGCGGCCGCACCGGCCTGCTCGGCTCCGAACCGGCCAGCCACGGCGGTACGTCCTCCTTCGGTGCGCGGCCACGCTCCTCGCCCGGATCGGGCCGCCGCTGCTGCTCCGGCCGACCTGCGGGCGGCTCAGCGCCCGCGCCACGACGCCCCAGCCACGGTGGCTCACGTCCTTCGTCCCTGGAGTTGGGGAAGCCCGCGTGCCGGTCCCGATTCGGTGGGGCCGGCCGCACCTGGGCCGGCTCGGGCGATCGCGCCGCCGCATGCACCGGCTTCTCGCCGGGGTGGCCGGGCGGACGGCCGTCGCCGCGCCGTTCCGGCCGGCCTCGCCGGGCGAAGTCGTCTTCCCGGATCCTGGGCGGCGCGGGCTCGGCTGGCCTGCCACGACCGGCATCCGGCCGAGCCGCACCCTCACGGCGCGGGCCGCCCGCCCGGTCGTGATCCCGCGCACCGGGCCCCCGCTGGCCGTCCGGGAACGACGGCGGGCCGTCCACCGGCCGGTTCGCGCCGCGGCGCGGCCCCGGCCGCACCGACTGATCGGCGCCTGCCGAACCGTCACGCTCCTGCGCAGTATCGACCACCGGCGGCAACAACTCGGTGCGCTGATCGGCCAGCGCGCTACGCAACTGCCGTTGCGGTCCGTCGGTCCGGTTGGACGGCGCGTCGATCGTCTTCGGCTTCGGTTCGCTGCGCAGTGACCGCATGCGGGTCGATTGCGCGGTCAACGCCACTCGCTCGTAGAGCACCTCGCCGTTCATCAGCCGCTGCAACGTCTCGCGCAACGTGGCCAGCTCGTTGCGCAAGGCATCCAGCTCCTTGCGCGTGGTTTCCTCCGCTGCCACCTTCGCGTCGGCCTCGACCTGCAGCTCGTACTCGCGGCGGGCGGCGACTTCCCGCTCGAGCTCCAGCTCGTACATCGCCTGGGCGTCTTCCAGCGACTCCACCGCGCGATCGGCCTGCCTGCGGTAGTGGGTGGCGAGGAAACCGCCGAGGAACGCCGCCCACAGCGCGGCGACGATGCCCAGGCGCAACCAGCGCGCATCATCGGACAGCACCAGCAGGACCGTGGCGACCACGGCGAAGATCGCTCCGGCAACCAGCCACGCGGGGCTCGACCGGTGTCCGTCCTGATGCATGGCCCCGAGGGTACCTGGTAGTTATCGGCCCGAGACCAATCTGTGTCGAGAACTATGAGCTCGTTGTCCGATCGTCCCGCTCGGCGTCCCTTTGGTCAGGGGTCCGGCAGCTGTGTTCCAGCCACAGCGCCGTGCCGATCAAGGCCGCGGCACAGGCCGCACCGATCAACGCGGCGGGTACTTCGGCGTCGGCCACCACGCTCGACCGGCCCGCCAGATAGAAGTAGGCGCCCAGCCAGCCGCCGAGCATCACCGCCCCCAGCAACGACGACGCCTTGGCCAGCACGACGCACCGCGCCACCACGATCGGCTGGGTCACCTGCCGCCGGGTGATCCTGGACTTCACCCACCGCGCCAGGATGCCTTCGATCAACGCCAGCACCGCCAACGGCAGGCCAGCGGCGGTCGGCAGCCGCGGGATCTGCGACGAGGCGACCTCGAACAGCAGGTACCCCGCACCGAGACCGATCACGCCGGCCAGCAACAAGTCGGTGACCCGGGTGAAGTGCACGCCGCCAGCCTAGCCAGGAGCACCCGGCGCAGGCTCGTCACGCAACGCGCAGCACGAGATCGTCCCGCCGCACGACACCGGCCCGCTCCTGTGCCGGGCGCGCCGCCAGCAGCGCATCCACCCGGCCGTGACCGGGCAGCTCGGCATCCGGGTCCACGGCCAGCCAGGGAATCAGCACGCTGGAGCGGTCGGGTGTCCCGGGGTGCGGAAGCAGCAGCCGCGGATCGTCCGAGCGCACCTGATCGACCGTCACCACGTCGACGTCCAACGTTCGCGGGCCCCAGCGGATCTCCCGCACCCGGTTGGCCTTGCGCTCCAGATCCTGGGCCAGCCGCAGCCAGCCCCAGTGGTCGAGGTCGTCGTCCGCGGCCAGTACCACGGCGTTGAGGAACAGCGGCTGGTCGGTGACGCCCCACGGCTCGGTCTCGTACACCGGGGACACCGCGCGCACCCGGGGGCCCAGTCCGTCCACGGCCAGCTGCAGATAGGCCAGCCGGTCCCCGAGGTTCGATCCAAGGGACAACACGGCGTCGCTCATCGTTGCCGAGCGTCCTCCCCGGCACCCTCCCGCCGTCGGTACACGGTCACGGCGACGTCGGCGAACTCGCGCGGAATCGGTGCCGACGGTTTGCGCACGGTCACCTCGGTGGCCTGCACCCGCTCGTCGCTCAGTACGTGCCGGGCGATCCGCTCGGCGACCGTCTCGATCAAGTCGCACGGCTCCCCGCCGACGATCGCGGCCACCTGCTCGGCAAGGGCGCCGTAGTCCAGGGTGTCCGCCAGGTCGTCCGTCGCCGCCGCCTTGGCCAGATCCAGCCAGGCGACCACGTCGACGACGAAATCCTGGCCGTCGCGCTTCTCGTGGTCGAAGACCCCGTGGCGGCCGTGCACCCGCAAACCGGTCAGCGTGATGCGGTCGCCGCGCGTCACGGCTTGCCCCGCATCCAGGCGTGCGCCACCTTCACCGCGTCCAGCGACGGCCGGACGGCATGCACCCGCACGCCCCACGCCCCGTTGGCCGCAGCCAGCGCCGAGACGGCAGTCGTGGCGTCCTCCCGGCCGCTGGGCTCCCGGGGCGTGTCGCCGACGGCGAGCAGACTGCCCAGGAACCGCTTGCGAGAAGCGCCGATCAACACCGGAAAGCCCAGGTCGAGGATTTCCCCCAGGCGGTGCAGCAAAGCCCAGTTGTGGTGCGGGCGTTTGGCGAACCCCAGGCCGGGGTCCAGCACGATCTGCTCGGCCGACACCCCGGCCGCCAGTGCGGCGTCCACCCGGCGGCTCAACTCGTCGCGCACGTCCGTGACCACGTCGTCGTAGACGGCCAGGCGGTCCATGTCACGGCTGTGCCCACGCCAGTGCATCAGCACCAGCGGAACCTTCGCGTCCGCCGCGACATGCACCATGTCCGGATCGGCCAGGCCACCGGACACGTCGTTGATCACCGCGGCGCCCGCCTCCAGCGCTGCGGCGGCAACAGCCGCGCGCGTGGTGTCCACCGACAGCACCAGCCCGTCGGCGGCCAGCTCCTTGATCACCGGGATCACCCGGTCCCGCTCCACCTCGGCGGCCACTCGCTCGGCACCCGGCCTGGTCGACTCGCCGCCGACGTCGATCAGGTCGGCGCCCTCCGCGGCCATCTGCGCCGCGTGCGCCAGCGCGTCGTCCAAGTGCAGGTAGCGGCCACCGTCGGAGAACGAATCGGGCGTCACGTTGAGCACCCCCATCACCACGCAACGCCCTGGGCGTGGCAACTGGAAGCTCATCGGCGTGCCTTGATCAGGTCGAGCGCCTCCGCGCGGGAGGCCGCGGACGTCTTCAGGATCCCCCGCACCGCCGACGTGGTGGTGCGTGCGCCTGGTTTGCGGATTCCCCGCATGGCCATACACAGGTGCTCGGCTTCGATCACCACGATGACCCCGCGCGGGTTGAGCTTGCGATCCAGGGCATCGGCGATCTGCGACGTCAGCCGCTCCTGCACCTGCGGTCGCTTGGAGTACAGATCCACCAGCCTGGCGAGCTTGGACAGGCCGGCCACGCGGCCGCGCTCGTCCGGGATGTACCCGACATGGGCCACGCCGTGAAACGGCACCAGGTGGTGCTCGCAGGTGCTGAACATCGGGATGTCCGTGACGAGCACCAGCTCCTCGTGGCTTTCGTCGAACGTCCGGTCCAGCACCTCGTCCGGGTCGGTGTGCAAGCCGGCGAACATCTCCTGGAAGGCCCTCGCCACCCGGGCAGGGGTCTCCTGCAACCCGGGTCGGTCCGGGTCCTCGCCACAGGCAATGAGCAACTCGCGCACGGCCTTCTCGGCGCGCGCCAGATCGAATGTCGAATCCGAATCCTCTCGCGGAGCGATGACGTCTTCGTACTCGTTGACGTCGACACGCAGCCGCGGGTGCTCACCGCTGATGATGACCGTCCTCGTCGTCCCGTCGATGCTGCCCCGGCTCGTTCGCCACGCCCGGGGGCCGGGTCGGCGGCGGGGTGTACGTGCCGGGGGTCCGTCGCTTCGGCCACGTCGCCGGCCGCCAGCCGGGCGGAGCCCCGTAGTTCGGCGGCGCCCCGCCGTTCGACCTGGCCGGCCGGTACGCGTACGGATTGTCGCTGTTGGTGCCACCGCCGTTGGCGCCGGGACCGGTGACCGGCTCCTCCGGCGCGGCCGTGACCACCTGGGTGGCAGGCTCTTCCTGCGGTCGTGGCTGCTCGGCCGCGTCCGGCTTGGCCTGCTTGCCCGGCGGCGGCCACGGCTCACCGCGCTCGGCGGCGAGCTCGGCAGGCGTCTTGATCGGCGGCTTGTCCGACGGCTTGCGCTTGCCGAACTCGTTGAACACGGTGATCCGCGGGCGCTTCTCCACCTTCGCGAAGATGCGCTCGAGGTCCTTGCGGTGCAAGGTCTCCTTCTCCAGCAGCTCCATCACCAGGTCGTCGAGCACGTCCCGGTAGGTGGACAGCACCTCGTAGGCCTCGGTGTGCGCGGTCTCGATGAGCTTGCGGACTTCCTCGTCGATCTCGTGCGCGACCTCGAGCGAGTAGTCGGCGTCCCGGCCTGCGGACCGGCCCAGGAACGGGTCGGCCTGCTCCTGGCCGTACTTGACCGCGCCCAGCCGGGCGCTCATGCCGTACTCCTTGACCATCGCCTTGGCGATCTTGGTCGCCTGCTCGATGTCGGCGGACGCGCCGGTGGTCGGCTCGTGGAAGACCAGTTCCTCGGCGGTGCGCCCGCCCATGGCGAACACCAGCCTGCCGATCATCTCCGAGCGGGTCATCAGCTCCTTGTCGTCCTCCGGGACGATCAGCGCGTGCCCGCCGGTGCGCCCGCGCGGCAGGATGGTCAGCTTGTACACCGGCTCGATGTCCGGCATCGCCCACGCCGCCAGCGCGTGCCCGCCCTCGTGGTAGGCGGTGATCTTCTTCTCCTTCTCGGAGATGATCCTGCTCTTGCGCGCCGGGCCGGCGATCACCCGGTCGACGGACTCCTCCAGCGCCGCGTTGGTGATCTGGGTGCCGTTCTGCCGGGCGGTGAGCAATGCCGCCTCGTTGAGCACGTTGGCCAGGTCGGCGCCGGACATGCCGACGGTCCGCTTGGCCAGGCTGTCCAGGTCGACGTCCGGGGCCAGCGGCTTGGACTTGGCGTGCACCTGCAGGATGGCCCGGCGGCCGCGCAGGTCGGGCGCCGACACCGGGATCTGCCGGTCGAACCGGCCCGGCCTCAGCAGCGCCGGGTCCAGGATGTCCGGCCGGTTGGTGGCGGCGATCAGGATGATGCCGCCGCGCGAGTCGAAGCCGTCCATCTCCACCAGCAGCTGGTTCAGCGTCTGCTCGCGCTCGTCGTGGCCACCACCCAGGCCCGCGCCGCGCTGGCGGCCGACCGCGTCGATCTCGTCGACGAAGATGATGCACGGCGCGTTCTGCTTGGCCTGCTCGAACAGGTCGCGCACGCGCGAGGCACCGACACCGACGAACATCTCCACGAAGTCCGAACCGGAGATGGAGTAGAACGGCACCCCGGCCTCGCCTGCGACCGCCCTGGCCAGCAGCGTCTTGCCGGTGCCGGGCGGGCCGTAGAGCAGCACGCCTTTGGGGATCTTGGCGCCGAGCGCCTGGTAGCGCGCCGGGTTCTGCAGGAAGTCCTTGATCTCCTGCAACTCCTCGACCGCCTCGTCGGCCCCCGCGACGTCGTCGAACGTCGTCTTCGGCATGTCCTTGCTGAGCTGCTTGGCCCGTGCCTTGCCGAAGTTGAGCACCCGGTTCCCGCCGCCCTGGGCGTTGTTCATCATCCAGAACAGCAGCAACAGCAGCAGGCCGAGCGGGATCATGTAGATCAGCAGCTGGCCCCAGATGGTGTCCTGGGTGACCTCCGACGTCGTCTTGACGTCGTTCTTCACCAGCTGGTTGACCAGATCCTCGCCTGCCCCCGCTGGGTACTGCGCGATGATCTTGGTGGCCGGCTGCCCGTCGACCTCGACCGGCTCCTTGAGTGTGAGGAGAATCTCCTGCTCGCGATCCTTCTGGACGGCCTCGGCGACGTTGTTCGCGGAGATCTGCTGCATCGCCTGCGAGGTCGGCACCGCGGTGTAGTCACGGTTCTCGTCCGTCAGGGTGGAGATCAAGAAGAACGCTGCGATGGCCACGACCAGCCATAGCAGGGGGTTCTTGAGCAGGCGCTTACGGTCCATGCTGATCGGCCTCGGCGGCCTTGACCTCCCTGATTGCGCGGACTGCCATCACGCCGCGTGCATACCCGGAAAACGTCGGGTAGACACCACGTCCTACCAGCGTACCGCCCTCGCGGAAGCAGCTCCTACCCACGTCCACGTACGCATACGGACAGTCCAGCGGACGACTCGTCGTCATGACAACGTCGCACCGGCGGCACCGGTTCCGCCGACTCGATCAGACACTCAGCCCCGCCTGCGCCTGCACCGACGACACCATCTCGGCCAGCCTGGTGCGCAACGTCTTGGCGTCGGCGCCGGAGACGGTGATCCACTCGTGACCGTCCGGGCCGGGGCGGGCCAGGCTGAGATACCGGCCGGTGACGGTGTCGAACCAGGCCAACGCGGGGGAACGGAACTTCTGGCCGGCTTCGTCCCGCGCGTTCGCGGCCAGTTGCCCGCCGCGCAACCGCGGCTGCGCGATCAGCAGCGCGTAGTCCTCCTGCGGGTTCCCCGACGTGCGCTCGGACAGCGGCTTGCGCCGCACCGGTTCCGGTTTCGGCTCCTCCGGCTCCCTGCGCCACAGCCCGAACCGGGACTTCGGCTTCGCCTCGGCCTTCTCCTTTTCCTTCTCCTTCTGCTGCTCCAGCTCCGCCGGATCGGGGCCGACCTTCACCAGCGCCGGGCGCGTGCGCAGCGCCTCGTCCAGCGACAGGGTGACCGACCGCTCGGTGCCGCGCTGGCACGGCGGCAGCAGCGAGATGATCTCCGAGGCCAGCGCGTCCGGGTAGATCGGCCGGAACGTGATGGCCTCCTTGGTCTGCTTGACCAGCACCGCGTTCTCCCCGTCGTGCGCGGCGATGGCGCACACCGGCGGATGCCGGAACTCCGGAATGTGCGCGGCGTCCACGCTCACCTGGGGCCTGGCCAGCACCCGCAGCCACGTGTCCAGCTGCGGTTCCAGCTCGCCGTAGGAGTTCTTCAGGCCGAGCGACCGCAGCTCCCGCTCCACCCGGTGCTTCAACGAGACCCGCTCGTTCATCGTCTTGCCGTGCGACGGCACCTGCAGCGGATACGGATGCTCGCCCAACCCCAGCTGTTCCCACAGGAAGTCGAACTGCATCGGGGTGAGGGTTCGCTCGCTCACACGACCTCCCTGTCCGCGCGCTGCACCCCGTTGATCATCTCGTTGATGCGTTCCCGCAGCGTCGCCGCATCCGCGGGCGCCACGGTGATCCACTCCCGGCCGTCGGTGCCGGTGCTGGCCCTGGTCAGGTACCGGCCCGACACGGTATCGAACCAGCTCAACACCGGGGAGCGGGCCTTGGTGCCCACCTCGGTCCGCACATTGGCGCCGATCTGGCCGCCCCGCACTCGCTCCTCGGCGTGCAGTTGCGCCAGCACCTTGCGGTCCTCGTCGATCGGGCTCTGCCGCCCGGACGGGTCCTTGCGCTGCAGGAAGTCCACCCCGGCACCGGTCATCAGCTCGTCCACCGGCATGGTCACCGAACGCAGCGTGCCGCGTTCGCCGGGCGGCAGCAGCGACACCACCGCGCTGGCCAGCCCGTCGTGCGGGATCTCCTTCAGCCACAGGCCGCGTTCGTCCTGCACCGCGAGCAGCCCACGGCCGTCCAGCGCACCGGCCACCACGCGGACGGCCTTGCGGCCGCGCTCGGCGATGTGCACCGCGTCGACCGTCAGCTCGCCGCCTGCCAGGATCTCCAAGTACCCGGCCAAGCGCGGCTCGACCCGCCCGGCGCCGTCGAGCATGCCGCGCCGGGCGAGGTCGGCAAGCACCGTGCGGCGCAGCTGATCACGCTCGCCCACGGTCCTGCCGTGCGACGTCCGCACCAGCGGGTACGGCACCTCGCCCGGCTCGGCCAGCTCCCAGAGGAAGTCGAACTCCAGCGCCGTGATCGGGCTCGATGCGGGCTGGGTCATCGATCAGGCCAGCCCGGGGTCACTCGTCGTCATCGTCGAAGTCCGCGCCGATGACGCCGGAGGTGACGGCCTCGGCGGGACCGAACATGTCGTCCGGATCCGGCTGGATGAGGTACGACGACTTGTGTTCGGCGTCCTCCGCGCCCTGGGCGCCCGCGCCCGCCGCACCGGCCACGGGGGCACCGGCGCCTGCCGGGCCCATCGGCTGCACCG
>NZ_PKFA01000024.1:0-53448 GCF_002919275.1 Thermocrispum sp.
GGGGGGGGGCGGGCCCGGCGGTTCGGGGGACAGGTGACTACTGCGCTTCCGACGGGGCGGGCACGTCGATTCGTCCGATCTTCTGGGAGACGAGCTCGCCGAACCACAGCGTGCCGTCCTTGCCCGGGTTGATGTCGCACGGGTAGGAGACCGGGCTCGGCGTCGGCCACATGGTGGCTTCCCCGGTCCTCGGGTCGAACTTCAGCACCTGGTTGCCCAGCAGGGCCGGGCTGGCGAAGGCGACCATCGCGTAGATGTTGCCGTCACGGCCCTCGACGACCGGGCCGAGCATCGGCAGCGGGTTGCCGATGCTGCCGATCTCCAGGTTCTTCATCACGCTGGTGAGCAGCCCGTCCGGCCCGAGCAGCGGGTACTCCTTGACCTTGCCGGTCTCCGGGAACACCTGGGCCAAGTTCATGCCGAGGCCCTGGCCGACCCAGATCGTGCCGTCGCGAGCGGTGCGGATGCCGGTCGGCCAGGACAGCGGGGTCGGCATCGTGTACTGCTTGATCTCCTTGGTGTCCACGTCGATGGTGCCGATCTTGTTCATCTGCGGCATGTTGAACACCACGGTGCGGCCGGGACCCGGCTTGATGATGCCGAACAACGAATGCACCTGGCCGCCGATCTCGCCGGGAACCTTGTACCGGGAGAAGGTCTCGGTCTCCGGGTCGAAACGGCCGATCGAGTTCAGCCCGCCCGCGGTGAACCACACGGCGCCGTCCGGGCCGATGGCCACGTCGTTGGACAGCACGGTGCCGACGTTCACCGGAGTCTTGCCGATGGTGGTGCTGAACGCGTTGTTCCACGGCAACGGGAACTGCTTGTACGTGCCCGTGTCGGTGCTGAACCTGATCAAGCTGTTGTTGGTGACGCCGGGCATCCAGTAGTTGCCCTTGTCGTCGATGTCCATCCCGCCGGGCACGGACAGCGGCTGCGGTGTCGGGAACGACTCGTACTCCCCGGTGGCGAGGTCGTACGACGTGATTTCGCTGCTGAGGTACTGCTCGATCCACAACTTGCCGTTGTGGTACTCCACCTCGCACACGCCACCGATCGGCAGGCTGGCGGGCACCGGGCCATACTCCACGATGGGGTTGTCGCCGGCCTGGGGTGCGGCTTCGGCGGCGGGCATGGCCGCCGCGGTGATCGCGCCGACCGCGGCCAGCGCCAGCACGCTCCGACGTGGCTTGGTCAGCAGGCGCTGCTTCGATCTCGTCCTCGAGCTCACAGCGGTTCCTCTCTGCGGTCCTTCCGGTGGCTGGTGCCACACTGGATTGGACCGGAACTCTAATACTAGATATTCGAATGAAGTGATATCGCGGACTGGAGTAATACCCGATCGGGCGAGGCGTGGGGCGAGAGGGTCAACCTGGAGTTGACGGCTGAATGTTCGTCAACTTACGGTTGACGAATGTCGGAAGGATTCCATGGACAACGACCGCACTCCGCGCAAGCGGGTGCCCCGATCGAACTCGACGACCTCGTCGAGCACATCGCGAACGAGCACGACGATCCGCTCGACCGGCTCGCTGCCGCTACCAGGATCTCGAAGGACCTGGAGGATCTCGGCGAACGCGTGGTCACGCACTTCCTGATCGAGGCCCGGCGCGCCGGGGCGTCGTGGCTGCGAATCGGCAAGGCCTTCGGAGTCTCCAAGCAGGCCGTGCAGAAGCGCTTCAAGGCGAAGCTGGCCTTGCAGGAAGCCAAGGCCGATCCGGAAGAGGAGTTCGAGGCGTTCACCCAGCGTGCCTGCAACGTGGTGGCCGCGAGCCGGAAGGCGGCGCGTCAGGCCGGTCATCGCGAGGTCGGCCTCCTGCACCTGGTCCTCGGCATGCTCGCCGAGCCCAAGGGACTGGCCGCGCAGTCCATCACCACCCAGGGCTTCGCGCTCGAGGCGGCCCGGCAGGCCGTGCAAGCCGCGTTGCCTGCGCCCCAGGCCGCCCAGCCACCGGAGCCGGTCCCGTTCTCCGAGCCGGTGCGAAAGATCCTGAAGCAGGCCGTGGAGCTGGCCGCGCCGGAAGCCGGCCTCGGCTATGTCGGGACCGAACACATCATGCTGGCGATGATCGAGCACGCGGCGGGTCAGCGCGTGCTGGTCGAGCTGGGCATCGACCCGCAGGCCGCGAAGACGTTCATCATCGACTACCACAACACCCCGGCGACGCCGAGCTGAGCGGCGGCCGGGCGTTGGAGGTCACAGGGTCCGAATCCGGCGAGCCGTGCCGTGGCGAGCGCTCAGGGTGGCCGGGAGGCGGCCGGGCGGCATGGGGCATTCGTCACCGGACCTCGGCGTCGCGGGGCCTATCGTGGCCGTGTGGCGATCTCACCGGAGTATCTGAACCAGTTCACCGAGCCCGTCGGATATTTGGACCACGCCAGGGTCGGGCCGCTGTCGAAGGCCGTCCGGACCACGGCGGCCAGCTTGCTGGAAGAGCTGGCCAAGCCGGGGCCCGGGACCGTGACCACCCTGCTGAACCGCGAGGCGTCGCGCGCGAAGCAAGCCGTGGCGCGAGCCTGCCGCACCGACGCCGACCACGTCGTGCTGGAGCCCAACACGAGCACCGCGCTGTTCCAGACGGCCTTCAACCTCGCGCGCGGCGAAGTGCTGGTCTCGACCGGTGAGTTCCCGGCGAATCTGTATCCGTGGGTGCGGGCGGAGCAGCTGGGGCTGGCCCGGGTGCGCTGGATGCCGCCCGGACCCGTCACACCGGAGCGGGTCCGGGCGGCCATCACGCCCGAGACGTCGGTGGTGTCGGTGAGCGCGGTCAGCTTCCGCACCGGTTACCGAGCGGATCTGGCGGCTCTGCGTGACGTGGTGGGCGACCGGCTGCTGGTGGTCGACGCCATCCAGGGTTTCGGGGTCGTCGACGAGCCGTGGGAGGTGGCGGACGTCCTGGTCAGCGGCGGGCAGAAGTGGCTGCGGGCCGGTCACGGCACCGGGTTCGCGGTGTTGTCCGACCGAGCGCTGGAGCGGATGCAGCCGGTGTTGTCCGGCTGGACCGGCGCGCGTGACGCCGACGTGTTCGACGACCGGGTGCACGAGCCGCTGCCGACGGCGCAGGCGTGGTCGTTGACCTACCTCAGCCCGGTGTCCGCGGGGATGCTGGCGACCGCTCTGGAGCTGGTCGAGCTCGCCGGGGTAGGCGCCATCGCGGCCCGAATCGAGGAGCGCTTGCGGGAGTTCGACAGTGTGCTCGAGGGCGCGGGAGCGCGCATCGTGTCGGAGCGAGAACGGCGCGCCGGGATCCTGGTGTTCGAGGTGCCTGGCCGTCCGGCACCGAAAGTCGCCGACGCGTTGGCGGCCGAGGGCATCACGGTGTCGGTACGTGGACCCCACGTCCGGTTGTCCGCGCACGCTTCGACCTCACCGGAGGCGGTGAAGATGGTCGAAGCGGCACTGAGCCGCGCCCGCTGAGATCGGGCCACCGCGTTCGGTGCGCCGTGGTCGTCGCTACCGTTGACGTACGGCCACGTCGTGGCCGCCGGACGAGGGAGCCGTACCCGGAGAGCGACAAGACGGCCGGTAGGAGCAGTCGTGGCGTGGTTGGTCCTCGTGCTGTCCGGCGCGCTGGAGTCCGTCTGGGCGGTCGCACTCGGCAAGTCCGCCGGGTTCAGCCGCTTGTGGCCGTCGGTGATCTTCGTCGTCGCACTGGCCGCCAGCATGGCGGGGCTCGCCTACGCGATGCGGTCGATCCCGACCGGAACGGCCTACGCCGTCTGGGTCTCCATCGGGGCGGCGCTGACCGTGATCTTCGGGATGATCACCGGGGACGAAAGCATCAGCTGGCTGCGGATCCTGCTGCTGTGCGGCCTGATCGGCTGCGTCGTCGGGCTCAAGCTCACCCACTGAACGTTCACGACCGCAGCATGACGGCGAGGGCCAGTTCCGGCAGCGCTCGGTCGATGTTCGACAGACCCCGCAGGTGGCTGGTGCGCGACACGTCGTTGACCGTGGTCAGTCCGCCGTGCACGAAGAACCGTGCCTCCGTCTCCGTCAGATCGGACCTGACCTGTTGCAGCAGCCGCACCCACTCGGCAACGTAGTCGCGCTGCAACCGGCGGATCTCGTGTCGCTGCTCGTCGGGGAGGTTCATCACCTCGGTCACCAGGGCGCCGAACAGCTCGTGGTGGCTGAGCGCGAGGTCCACGTAGGAACGCATCGCCAGGCGCATCGCCTCCTCGGCGTCGCCCGCCTGGGCGAGCGCGTGCGACATGCCGAGCTGCAACGTGCTCGCACCCCGGACGAGCGCGGCGACCAGCAGGTCCGACTTGACCGCGAAGTGGTTGTAGACGCTCGCGCTGGCGATCCCGACCGCGGCGCCGATGTCCTCGATGCTGACGTCGTGATAGCCGCGCTCGTGGAACAACCGGATGGCGGCGGCGAGCAGGGACTCCCGGCGGGAACCCGCCGCCAGTCCCGGCGCGGCCGGTGGCGCCGTGCCGACGTGTTCGTCCAGATCTGCCGCCGGGGTGTGGTCGACGACGGTGGTGGCCATGCGGTGCAGCAGCAGGCGGATTCGTTCCGGCTTGGCCGCCGTGGTGTGGTAGGAGAAGCTGGTCAGGACCGCCAGGGTGGCCCAGGCGAGCAGTTCGGCGGCCTGGGCGGACAGCTCCGGCCGGTCCTGCCGCAGCAGGGCGACCAGTCGCCGGATGACCGCGAAGCAGCGTTCGCGGATGGCGGCCCGTTGCTCGTCGCCGACGTGGCGGGATTCCCGTGTCCACAGCACGCCTGCGGGCCGTCGTTCCGTCCCGCTGCGGGCCAGCCGGGCGACGGCGTCCTCGATCGACTCGGCCTCGCCGACGTCGGCGGTGGCACGGTCGAAGACGTCGATGATCGCCGCCGCCAGCAGATCCTGCTTGCTGCGGAAGTGGCGATACAACGCCCCGGCCGTGATGCCCACGGCTGACGCTATCTGTGCTGTGCCGGCCCGGTGGAAGCCTTCCCGGTAGAAGACGTCGGCCGCGGCGGCGACGATCTGCGCCTTCCGGTTCCGGGGCCGCCGGCGGACGCCTTGGTGAGCCCTCGTCACATCTCGCCCCCTCCGACTTCAGCCGCCCGCGGCGTCCGGCGCGGCTGTCGACGTCGACGAGTCTGCCAGATCGACCGGAGATCACCCGAATGGTCGATCTGTTGTCCACGTCATACGACTCGTGATTTACTTATGACTCATCCTAGCACGTAAAAGTGATCGACTCGCTCCATTGAAGACGACCGACAAGTAGCTTGAGGAGTCGGGAATGGCGTTGCCGGCGGTGTTGCGGTCGGGGCTCGAGGTGCCGGTGATCGCCGCGCCCATGACCCGGGTGTCGGGTCCGGAACTGGTCGTCGCGGCCTGTCGAGCCGGCGTCATCGGTGCGTTCCCCACCCACAACGCGCGCGACGCCGACGAGCTGGACGCCTGGTTGCACCGGATCCGGCACGACGTGGCCGAGGGGTCGGGTGCCGCGGCTGCGTTCGCCGCCAACCTCGTGGTGCACCGCAGCAACCATCGCCTGGACGAAGACATGGCGTGCCTGATCCGCCACCGAGTGCCGGTGGTCATCACCAGCGTCGGCTCCCCGGTCCCGGTCGTGGGCCCGCTGCACGACGCCGGTTGCCTGGTGCTCGCCGACGTGGCGACCATGCGGCACGTCGAACGCGCGCTTGCGGCCGGTGTGGACGGACTGGTGCTGCTGACGGCCGGGGCGGGTGGACAGACGGGGTGGTTGAACCCGCTGGCGTTCGTGCGGGCGGTCCGGCGCGAGTTCGCCGGCCCGGTGGTGCTGGCCGGTGGGGTGACCGACGGTGCCACCGTGTTCGCGGCCGAGGTGCTGGGGGCGGACCTGTGTTACATGGGGACCGCCTTCATCGCGACCACCGAGAGCCGGGCGAGCGACGCGTATCGCAATGCCGTGGTCGCGGCAGGCATGGACGACGTCGTGCAGACCACGGCCGCCACCGGCCTGCCGGCCAACCTGCTGCGCTCGTGGTGGGAGCGCCACACGGACCATCTCGGCCGCAGCGACGGGGCGTCCGGCACCTTCACCTTTTCCTCCCTGCTCGGCGACCGCGAACCGTGGGCCGCCGGTCACAGCGTGGCCGGGGTCGACCGGGTGCGCCCGGTCGCCGCACTGGTGGAGAGCGTTCGCAAGGAATATCAGTCGGCCAGAGCCGCCGCGTTCGGCACGATGCCGTGACGCAGGCGGCTCCTCAACGGTGAGGAGTGGTTGTCGTGTCGACATGGGGCAACTTGACCCGGGTGTTCGATCGAGCGTGCGCGTACTACCCGGACCGGACGGCGGTCGTCGAAGGCGACCGGCGCATCACCTACCGGGAAATGAGGGACTGGACCAACCGCATCGCTCACGGACTCGCCGCGCTCGGGGTGGCGCACGGGGAACGGGTGGGCATGCTGCTGCCCAACTCGCTCGAGCTCGTCCCGACGCTGTTCGGCATCTGGCGCCGAGGGGCGACGTTGGTGCAGATGCCGGCTCGCTCCGGAATCGACGACTGGCGCTATTTCCTGCGCGAGTCGCACGCGTCCACGCTGATCTACCACGCCCAGTTCGACTACGCCATCAGCAAGATCAGGGCGGACCTACCCGAGTTGAAGCACCTCGTCCGGCTCGGTTCCCCGGAAGGCGACTCTGCCGTCGAGGCAGCCGACTACGACGACGTTTTCAGCAACCAGCCGACGGACGACTTCTCGGCCATGATCACCCCGGACGACATCGCGTACGTGGCATTCACGTCGGGCACGACCGGGGTGCCGAAAGGAATCATCCAATCGCACCGTTCCTGGTCGCATTACGTCATCACCGCCGGGTTGGAGATCGGCGACACCCGGCCGGGTGAAGTGTTCGCGCACGTCGCTCCGCTGACGCATTTCACTCAGATATTCCTGGTGCCCACGTTCATGCGCGGCGGCACGAACGTCGTCCTACCCGGTTTCGACATCGAGAAGTTCCTCACCACGATCCAGCAGGAAAAGGTCACGGCCACTGCGGTGGTGCCCACGATCCTGTACATGCTGCTGGACTACCCGCGGCTCGGCGACTTCGACCTGAGCTCGTTGCGAACTGTCGTCTACGCCGGCTCGCCCATGGCGCCCGAGCGGCTGCAGCAGGCGCTGGAGGTGTTCGGACCGATCTTCGTGCAGACCTACGCAGGCAGCGAACCGGGGTTCACCACGTGCCTGCGCAAGGAGGAGCACCGGGTCGACAGCGACGAGTGGATCAAGCGGCTCAGCTCCGCGGGCCGGCCGATGTTCCACGTGGACGTGTCGATCCAGGACGAACACGACAACATCCTGCCGCCGGGGGAGATCGGTGAGATCTGCGCGCGGCAGGAAGGCCAGATGGTCAGCTACCTGGACCCGGAGAAGAACGCGGAGGCGATGCGCGGTGGTTGGGTCCACTCCGGCGACATCGGCTACGTCGACGAGGACGGCTACGTCTACATCGTCGACCGCAAGAAGGACATGATCGTCACGGGTGGCATGAACGTCTTCCCCCGGCAGATCGAGGACATCCTGCAGGAGCACCCGGCGGTGGCTCAGTGCGCGGTGATCGGGGTGCCGCACGAGCAGTGGGGCGAAGCGGTCACCGCGTTCGTGGTCCGGCGCGACGGGGCCACGGTGACTGCTGACGAACTCGTCGCGATGGTGAAAGAACGCAAGGGCGGCGCCTGGGCGCCGAAGACCGTGAACTTCGTCGACCAGCTTCCACTCAACGCCTCCGGGAAGGTCGACAAGAAGAAATTGCGCGAGCCGTACTGGGTCGGCCGGACCAGGCAGGTTTCCTGACCGGTAAACCATTCTTTCGGTTCGATTGGCTCGTCATTTCATTTACCCACGGGGGGTATTTGTGTCCATTTTTCGTCGTATGAAACGGTTGGCAACGGCGGTTGCCATCGCCGTTCTCGCATGTGCCGGCACGGTGGCCGCGGTCCATCCTGCGGAAGCCGGTGTGGCGACCGAGGAATACGCCGGCGTCGCTCAATTCGAAACGGTGATCACCGACCGGGAGGGTGACAAACTCAAGGCCTACATCCTGCGGCCGGCGGACGCCCACGGAAAACCGGTCGACGGCAAGTTCCCGGTGATCATGCACTACACGTACTTCCCGGCGATCACCTGGGAACGCACCACCGCCCCGGTCATGCAGCCATTGTGGACGGTGCTCGGGTTCAACCTGGCCGAACGGTTCGACGAGTTCGTTCGCCGCGGTTACGTCGTGGCCCACGTGAGCATGCCCGGTGCTGGCGGTTCGCAGGGGCACTTCACCTGGGACAAGAAGCGGCTCGGCCGATCCGGATACGACGCCGTGGAATGGCTGGCCAAGCAGCCCTGGTCGACCGGGAAGGTCGGCATGTTCGGCGGTTCCGGCAACGGGATCGCCCAGCTGTGGACCGCGGCGGAGAAGCCGCCGCACCTGACCACGATCATCCCGGCGGTCGCGTTCCAGGACTTCTACCGCGACACGATGTACCGGGGAGGTATGCCGGCCGCCGGGGAGGCCGCCCTGATCGCCGGGCTCGCCGCAGGGATCTGGGCGTGGCAGGGCAACGGGATCCCCGACGACGTCGACGAGGCGAACTACCTGCTGGAGACCATGCTCAAGCGGGTCACCGAGCTCAAGGCGCCGCCGCCGTTCCTGCTCGAGTGGTACAGCCACCCCACCAAGGACTCCTACTGGGACAACTTCGTCTACGAGGTGAAGGACATCACCATCCCGGTGTGGTCGTGGGGCAACTGGGACGACCACTTCGTCCTGGGCAACGTGCGCCTGTTCCAGGAGGTCGGCTCGAAGCACAAGATGCTGACGCTGGGCGCCAACGGGCACAGCACCCAGCCCGGCTTCGACCCGATTCACCAGGCACTGCGCTGGTACGACTACTGGCTGAAGGGCAAGCGCGACAACGGCATCGCCGAGGAGATGGCCAACGCGCCGGTCCGCTACTACGTCCGCGGTGCCAACGAATGGCGGACCGCCACCAGCTGGCCGCCGTCCGACGTGGACGTCAAGCGGCTCTACGCCGACGGCGGTGCGCCGCTGAAGCCGGCCACCGGGCGCCTGTCGGAACGGCCGCCGCAAGGCAACGGCGGGTCGGACAGCTACCTCTACACACCGGTGAGCAGCCGGCTCGGTGCGCAGAACGGGTTCCTCAACCAGCGGGTGCCGCTGCTGATGCCACGCAAGCCGATCACCGACGACACGTCCACGCTGCTGGCGTTCAACAATCCGACCGGTCAGATCGATCAGCGGTTGAACGCGGCCGACTCGGTCACCTACGTGGGTCCGGTTCTGGATCGGGACGTCGAGGTCACGGGCGAACCCAAGGTGACCCTGCGGGCGTCCAGCACGGCCACCGACACCGACTGGGTGGTGCGCTTGGTGGACGTCTACCCGGACGGGTCGGTGGTTCCGCAGCCGGGGTACTGGAACCTCGTCGAGACCGGCTGGTTGAAGGGCACGCACCGCAACGGACACCGCAATCCGGTTCCGATTCCCCCGGGCAAGACGGTGACGTATGAGATCGACGTCTGGCCGACGTCCTATCTGTTCAAGAAGGGGCACCGGATCGGCCTGCAGATCGCGTCCGCGGATCCGCGCACACTGCCGAACCTGACCCCCGCGCTCAACACCGTGCATCGCTCCGGCGCGTCGCCCACGTTCGTGGAGGTGCCGGTGCGGCCGCACTAGCCGGAGCGGTTGCCCGCCCTTCGACGGGTGGCGGTGCCGGCAAGGCGTTCGGTGCCCAGGGGTGCGGAAGGTCGCCCAGCCGGGGCCGGGTCGTCGGTGCGCGTCGACCCGGCCACCGGGCGGGTCGTGGTGCGGTCCGGTACGCCGGGCCACCCGCACTCGGGCGCCGAGCGCCTCGATCCGGACGACCGCCGACGCCGTCGGTCCGACGCGTCGACGGTGTCGGCGGTCGTGGTCCTGTTGCTAACGGCCGTGGTGTTGCGGGCCGGGGTGTCCGGGTGGTGTGTACGCCCGTCGACGGCGCCCGGGTCGGCATCACCTGCGGGGCGGGCAGGGCTTTCGTGGTCTGCCGTGGTGTTGCGGGCCGGAGTGTCCGGGTGGTGGTGCACGCTCGTCGTCTGCCGCGGCACCACGAACCGGGGCGACCGGCGTGCCCTTTGTCGGTGATGCCGAACGGGTGGCCCCACCGGTCGCCGTGCCGGTCGTTCCGCCGGGCGCCCGACTGGACGTCCATCGGCCGCGGCTCGGGAGCCGCTGATGGAGCCGAGCGCTGCCGACGTGGCGCACCCGGCTCGCCTGATGCTCGGGTTCGCCGGTGAGGCGGTGCCCCGTGGTGCCGTGAGCAAGGGTCAGCCCGGGCCTTGGCTGAGGGAGCGAACCAGGCCCGGGCTGGGGTCGAAGGATCATCACGAGCCTCGCGGAGCACGCGCGCGGGAGGGAGCGCTGTCGGGGGAAGTCGGTGGTGGAGGCTGCGGTCGTTGGGGCTGGGGCGTTCAGCCGGCTACCTAGCGCTGCGGCGTCCAGTCGGCCGAGGCCGACGAGGCGAAGATCTTGGCGAGAACGGCGTCCAGGTCGAGGTAGTCCGTCTCGGCGCCACGCGGGACCAAGGCGGTGCTACCGGCGGCGAAGGCCGCGACCTCGCTGCGGGGGAAGCGGATCTGCGCCCGGCCGTCGGGCGAGCTGATGTGGACGCACAGCTTGTCGTCCTCGCTGTGGATGTGGACGTCGCCTTTGCCGGACGGGACACCGTCCAAGGCGTCCAGCAGCAAGTCCCGCGCGAAGCACCACGTCTGGGTGGGGAACACCATCCACAGTGCGTACGGGTCTTCCGGGCTGTACCGGAACTGGACGTCCATGGGCCGCGGCGTGGACCCGTTGACCGTGACCTGCGCGTCGAGGGTTTTGCGGATGTCGTGCTCGAAGATCATTGGTGGCTCCGGACGAAGTCGTTGTCGGCGGCAGGGGTGCCGCACAAGACAAAGTTCGCGGATCGTTGTCAAGAAATCAGGCGTGCTGGCCCTTCGACTTCGCGTGCCATCCCGCTTGATGTGCGCGGGACTTCCCTCGGCCGCATGAGGGGATCCCCACCGGCGGAGGGTTTGCCCGGGTGCTCGGTACGGGTGTCGGAAGATCCTCCGTCGCAAGACTTTCCCCAGCTCAGCGGCCGTCGGTTGGGCGGACGGGAGTAGCTGATCGATCGGCGGGCTCGCCGGTAGGGATGTCCCCCGACGACCGATCGTTGGCCGTCGGCAGGCAGTGGAGGGCCGTGCTCGGGTCAGCTGTCGTCACGCTGGATCATGGGCGCCGTATGACGCGGCGCTGACGAACTCGGCAGCACCCATTGCTGCGGCGAAGCGGGGTCGTCGAGCCAGATCTTGTGAGTGCCGTCCGGTTCGACGGTGATGCCGTATCGCTCCGCGGCGGGGCGTCCTTTTCCTTCCCACCACCGGTAGGCATCGTCGACCTCGTCCCACAAGCGTCGCGGTCCGAACTGCTGCACACGCCACGGATGATGGTCGCGAAGCATCGTGACCCGCGCCCACGACCGTGTGCGGACATCGTGGAGCTCGATGTGCCGGCGGTTTGTGGAGACGTCTTCGACGGTGTAGTAGCAGTGGGGCACCCGCAGCCCGATAGTGAACGCTGCGTGCGTGAACTCCACCATCTCGAACAGCTCACGTGCCGTCCGTTCGGTCGACGACACGTGGGCGGAGGCCAGCTCTTCTTCGCTCGGGTCCACGAAATCGCGGCGTTGGCTGCGCACCCGCATGAAGGTCAGGTTGCGACCGCATCGGCCAACGGCTGACCCGTCGTCGCGCGTCGTCAGTCGGGTCAGGGCGTCGTCGCCGAAGTCGGTTCCCCATGGCGTGACGATGACGCCGCCCGGTCGTGTTTGCTGGATCCACATACGCGGGATCCGCGCCACGGAGGCGGTGCTGATGATGCGGTCGTACGGTGTCCCAGGCGAATAGCCGAGGGTTCCGTCGCCGACGATCACCTGCACCCGGTGGCCCGTTCTTCCGAGAGCTTGACAAGCGTGGTCAGCTACCGCAGGGTCGATCTCAATCGACGTGACTTTCCCGCGCTCGCCCACGCGTTCGGCCAAGAGCGCGGCGTTCCATCCGGTCCCGGTGCCGATCTCCAGCACGCGGTGGCCGGGGCGAACATCCAGCGCCTCAAGCATGGCGGCGACGATGGACGGCTGGCTGCACGAACTCGTCGGCCGCAATCCGACCTGCTCGGCTGTGGTCGCGCCGTCGTCCACCTGCGTGACGATGGGCACGTCGGAGTCGACCAGCGCTCGCCACTCAGACTCTGACTTTTCGCGCGCGATCGCAACGAATCCGTCGCTGCGGGGATCATCCACCCACACGAGCGACGGGACAAAAGCGTCACGCGGAACCGTAAGAACGTCGCGCCAGTCGCGCATCAGTCCCACCTACTTGTCGTTGGTGGACTCGTCGCCATTCTCATGCTTGTTCTGGTCGCATTTGTCGCCCCAATTCTCCCAGCGATCAGGCTGCGGGACACCGTGACCGTCACGGTCTTTGTCGTGTTTTCCCAACGACTTGTCTCCCCTCCAGTCGTCGAACACCGCGGGACGACCGTGTCGGCACCGCGGTCAGGTGGATCACCGGCGATGTGGCTTCGGCACTGAGTGAGACGCCGTCCGTAAGGAAACCAGCGGCCTGACGGCAGCCAGGTGTGAGTGCGAGGGCGGGTAGCCCGAGGGTGACGAGAGGAAGCAGTGCGGCCAGTCGGGACGGCCATCGTGCCGCCTCGGCCCCGGTGCGTCCCCAGATCCGCTGGTCAGGTACCCTCGTGCGCGGAGGATTGGCCGAGCGGCCTAAGGCGCACGATTGGAAATCGTGTTGGGTGTAACAGCCCTCACGGGTTCGAATCCCGTATCCTCCGCCAGTGGCCAGCACGAACGCCGGACAGCCCGGACGCGGGCGGTCCGGCGTTCGGCTTTCCGGGCTTGGCGCGACGCCAGCAGTCGTCGTTCGTCCCCGCAGGGACGATGACATCGGTCCGCTCGCAGACATCCTCGTCCGCGTACATGAACGGGATGGGTATCCGGTCGAAGGCGTCGATGATCCGATCGCGTGGTTGCGCGCCCCGAACGAGCTGGGCAGCTGGACGGCCGAGTGGGATGGTGTGCCGGTCGGGCACGTGATGCTCCTGCGCGCCATGGCGTCCGACGATGTGGTGCGATCGTGGCGCGGACGAACCGGTCGGGACATTTCCCGGCTGGCCATCCTGGCGCGGCTGTTCGTGGACCCGGCCGCCCGCAGGCTCGGTGCGGGCAGGCGGCTGGTGACTGACGCGCTGAGCCATGCGTCCGGGCTCGGTTGTTCCGTGGCGCTGGACGTCATGATGAAGGACCAAGCCGCAATCCGGCTCTACGAGAGTCTTGGTGCACAGCACTTGGGCGGCGTCTGCCACCACTACGGCGAGGGGCAGGCCGAGCCCGCTGCCGTCTACGCATGGCTGGACGGCGTACCGGGGAACCGGGCGCAGGCACGCCGCCCATGACGAAATGGCCCGTGCGTGCAGGGGCCGTCGGGGCGACACCCGATCTGCGGTCACCGGCGCCGCAAACGGCCCCTGCGTGCAGAGGCCGCCGGGGCGGGCTGTGTTCCCTGGCAGGCTGGGCTGGTAGCTCGACCGCGCAGGGTCAGCGGTCGACCAGGATCTTGCCCTTGTCGGCGTACCGGCGCTGCGCCGCGGAGGCGTAGTTCTCCTCGACCAGGGCGATCTCCTCGGCGTTCGGCACGGCGTTGGTGCAGTCGACACCGGCCGTGCTTCCGGACATCAGGCTCGAGCACGGGCCCGGCTTCATGTCCGGTAGGCCGAGGCTGTGGCCGAATTCGTGCGCTGCGATGCGGACGACGTGGTGCCCCTGGTCGACGGCTTCCTTGCCCATCCAGACCGTCAGGTGCTCGCCGGGCATCGCCGGGCCCAACTCGGCGCGCGGCCAGCCCGGGTCGGCAACGAACGTGACTTCCGCGTCGTCGCCCGGGTCCGCCTCGTCGATCTGCACGTTCTCCAGGTGTTCGTTCCAGATCGCGATGGCCCGGGTGATGGCGTCGTAGTACTCGGGGGCCCGGCTGGCGTCGTAGGTGATGGTGATCGGCGCGCGGGGGGTTGGCGCCTGGCCGGCCGGCGCGGCGGTGGCCGTGGGCGCGGTGGCCAGCAGCGGCAGGATCATGGCTGCCGCGGCGACGAGCGTGCGTATCGATGTGCGAGCGACCATGCCTTCCTCGCTTTCCCGGTGAGACGACTAGGCACGACAACCGACGGCAACCATCTCCTCCGGGGTAGCACCCGCACGATGCCGCCGACCACGTTCTTTCGTCGGGCAGTCCGCCCTGGCCGGTACGCATTGCGACATCAACCGCTCACGCGGGCAGCAACCGACTTCCGCCGGAAACGACGAAGCCGGAGCCCGCATGGTGCGAGCCCCGGCTTCGTCGTGACGCTCTACTCGTCGTCCGGCAGCGCGTGGTCGGCCTTTCCGGGGTTCGGGTCCCGGCTCAGGTCGATCAGCGGGTGGCGCTCCGCGCCTTCGGGCAGCGCGTGGTCCGCCACCCCGGGCGTGGGGTCACGGGTCAGATCGATGTGCTCGCGCCCGGTCGGCTTGTCGCTCATGAGCTCCCTCCAGTTCCGTCGACCACGGCAACCCTAGCCGCCTACTTCCTCCCGCCCGGCTTGAGGCGCACCACCGCCGGGTCGTGGTCGCTGGTCTGGTCGTGGAACTCGGCGTTGATGTGCACGATGTCGAACGCCACCGACTTGAACCCGCGCGAGGTCAGGATGTGGTCCAGCACCTGCGACTTGCCGTCGAAGACGTACGTGTAGCGCTCCTCCGGCGGCAGGATCTCCACCAGGTCGGTGAGGGCCCGGTCCTTGGTGAGCACCCGCAGGGTCGGCGAGAACGAGAAGTCGTTCAGATCGCCGGCGACCACGATGCTGGCGAACGGGTCACGCCGCTGGATCTCGTCCACGAATGCCCGCACCGCCTTCGCCTGCTCGATGCGCTGCTCTTCGGACACCCGCGCAGGTGGCTGGAAGCGTCCGTGCACCGGCTGGTCGCCGCCCTTGGAGGCGAAGTGATTGGCCACCACGAACACGGTCTTGCCCCGGAACCGGAACTCCCCGGCCAGCGGCTTGCGGCTGTCGGTGAACGCGGGGTTGTTCGGGTCGATCCGGCCGGGCGAGATCGACAGCCGTGGCTTCTTCCCGCCGACCACCCGCACCGGCGTGGTGGCGTCACCGCCGGGCCGGTCGACGAACGTGACCCGCTTCGGGTTGAACAGGAACGCCACCCGGATGTTGCCGCCGGGCTCACCGCCGTCGGCCAGGTCCACCGGATCGATCTGCCGCCATGCGTACCGCGGGCCGCCTGCCGCCACGATGGCGTCGACGAACTTGTTCAACGTCTGGTCCGCGGCGACGACTCCGTCACCGACCCCCTGGGGACCGTTGTTGTCCTGGACTTCTTCCAGCGTCACGATGTCCGGCTCGGCCAGGTTCTCCACGATCCCCTTCGCCAGCGCGTCGAACTTGGCCTGGTCGTCGGACGGATCCAGGTTCTCCACGTTGTAGCTGGCCACCGCCAGCTCGTTGGGTCGCTGTTTGCGGGTGACTTCCCGCTGCAGGCCGCCCGGCTCGACCTCGCCCAGCTCGGTCGCCATCAGCGTGTAGCCGCCGAACTGGTCGTACTCGATCACCCCCGAGGTCTCCCCGGCGAGTGTGTCGCCGGTGTCGGCCTCGGGGAACGGCCGCTCGGCGAACGGGATCAGCGACTCGATCTTCAGCACCCCGGTCGGGTCGGCGTCGTAGCCGGTGTACCGGACCCCGCCGCGGGCGCTCCGGTACTTGTCGGGTTCGGTGGTGACGAACAACTCGTTGTACGCCGTGGTCGGCCCGACGATCGGCACGTCGAACACAGCGACCCGCATGCCCTCCCGGCTCTCCCAGAAGTCCAGGGCGTAGCGGTCGGGTCGCAGTGCGAACGGCTCGATCGAACCGCCCGGCTTCGCGGTCAGCGTGGCGGGCACGGTGCCCGGGGTGATCTTCTCCGCCTCCGGCAGGTCGTTGCCGGACGACGTGACCGTCCAGCTGGCGTCGACCAACTCGGTGGTCGACTGGAACGGCGAATCGCTCGGGTTCGTGGGATAGAACTCCTTCACTGTGCCGGACACCGTCACCGCGTCGCCGACTCGCACGTTCGGCGTGGCACTGCCGGTGAACACGAACAAGCCCTCGGACGTGCGGGGGTCGCCGTCGCCCGTGGGGTCCTGGAACCAGAATCCGCGTGCCGACCCGAACGAACGGATCGCGGTGACGATGCCGCTGACGCCGGTGACCTGTTTGCCGTCGAAGGGCGAAACCCGGGTGATGCCCTGGATCTCCGCGATCGTGGCCTGGGTCGGCTGGGTAGCCGCCGTCGCGGGTACGGCCACCCCGATCGCGGTCAGGGCGACGAGCGAGGCGGCGGACAGCGCCACGATCCGTGCGCGCCTACGTCCGGTGAGAGTCACGGTGATCCCCTGTTCGTCATGCCGATGTGACGGCGTGATCGTCCCCCAAAAGGTTGATCAAGGGAAGACCGTGACGCCCTCGCGCGGGGGATCGGCCAGCACGCAGCGGCCCACCCGGATCGGCGCGCAGGCGGCTGGCTGCCCGGGATTGGCTCGCAGGTGGCCGGTTATCCGGGGATTGGCTCGCGGGTGGCTGGCTGCCCGGGGCCAGCTCCCGGTGGCTGGTTATCCGGGATCAGTCCGCAGGCCGTCGGCCGCCCGGGGTCAGCCCGCACACCGCCGACCCACGGCGGGTCCCGCGAAGGATCGACTCCCGATGGTCAGCCGCAGACGGCGCCGTCGGCGGCCGAGCCGACCAGCTTGGCGTACTTGGCCAGCACGCCGGAGGTGTAGCGCGGCTTGCGCGGCTGCCAGTTCGCCTTGCGGCGGGCCAGCTCCTCCTCGTCCACCAGCACGTCCAGCGTGCGGGCGTCGAGGTCCAGCCGGATCCGGTCGCCGTCCTGCACCAGCGCGATCGGGCCGCCGTGCGCGGCTTCCGGGGCGACGTGGCCGATGCACGGGCCGTGCGTGGCGCCGGAGAACCGGCCGTCGGTGATCAACAGCACGTCCGCGCCCAGGCCGGCGCCCTTGATGGCCGCGGTGACCGCAAGCATCTCGCGCATGCCGGGCCCGCCCGCCGGGCCCTCGTAGCGGATGACCACCGCGTCGCCCGGCTTGATCTGGCCGGCTTCCAACGCGGGCATCACGTCGGCTTCGTCGTCGAACACGCGCGCGGTGCCTTCCATGACCCGCGCGGGCAGCGACGCGCTCTTCACGACCGCGCCCTCCGGGGCGAGCGAGCCGCGCAGGATGGTCAGGCCGCCCGTGCTGGCCAGCGGCTTCGACATGGCCGCGATGATCTTGCCGTCCGGGTCCGGCGGGTCGATGTCGGCCAGGTTCTCGGCCATCGTCTTGCCGGTCACGGTCAGCGTGTCGCCGTGCAGCAGGCCGGCGTCCAGCAGCGCCTTCATCACCACCGGCAGGCCGCCGATCTTGTCGATGTCGCTCATCACGTACCGGCCGAACGGCTTGACGTCGGCCAGCAACGGGGTGCGCTCACCGATCCGGTTGAAGTCGTCGATGGACAGGTCGACCTCGGCCTCGCGGGCGATGGCGAGCAGGTGCAGCACGGCGTTGGTCGACCCGCCGAGCGCGGTGACCACGGTGATGGCGTTCTCGAACGCCTCGCGGGTCAGGATCTGCCGCGCGGTGATGCCCTTGCGGAGCATGCCCACGACCGCTTCACCGCTGCGCTTGGCGTATTCGTCGCGGCGCCGGTCCACCGCGGGCGGCGCCGCGCTGCCGGGCAGCGACATGCCCAGCGCCTCGGCCGCGGAAGCCATGGTGTTGGCGGTGAACATGCCACCGCAGGCGCCCTCGCCCGGGCAGGCGTGGCGCTCGATCTCGTCGAGCTCTTCCCGGGTGATCCGGCCGAGCGCGCACGCGCCGACGCCTTCGAAGGCGTCCTGGATGGTGATGTCGTTGCCGTTGAGGTTGCCGGGCAGGATCGATCCCGCGTACAGGAACACCGAAGCCAGGTCGAGCCGCGCGGCGGCCATCAGCATGCCGGGCAGCGACTTGTCGCAGCCGGCCAGCAGCACCGAGCCGTCCAGCCGTTCCGCGTGCATCACGCACTCCACCGAGTCGGCGATGATCTCCCGGCTGACCAGCGACGAGCGCATGCCCTCGTGGCCCATCGAGATGCCGTCGGAAACCGAGATGGTGCCGAACTCCAGCGGGAAGCCGCCCGCCGCGCGCACGCCTTCCTTGGCGCCCTTGGCGAGCCGCTGCAGGGACAGGTTGCACGGGGTGATCTCGTTCCACGAGGACGCGATGCCGATCTGCGGCTTGTCCCAGTCCTCGTCGGTCATGCCAACGGCGCGGAGCATGGCGCGCGCCGGCGCCCGCTCGTATCCGCTGGTGACCTCGTGGCTGCGTGGCTTGATGTTCACCTCTGGCTGGCCCTGCTCACCCATGCAGGTCATGGTCGCAAATCGGTCAGCAGCCGTGACAGCCAGGTCTGGCGAACATGGGCAGGCAGGCCCGTGGGGCCGGACGGTCACGCCGTCCCGGCAACCGCCCGGTCGCGCACGTCACCCGCTGCGCCGATTCTTGTCTGCCCGGCGATCGTCGACAATCCGACCATGGCGACGAACGTTCCCGCGCCGCGACGAGGTCGTGCCGCCGATCTGCCCGTGGACATACAGGTGCGCGGCCTGCGGGACGAGGACTGGCCCGCCGTGCTTCGCATCTACGGAGAAGGCATCGCCACGGGGATCGCGACGTTCGACACCGTGGTGCCCAGCAGGGCTTCGTTCGACGCACGCTGGCTTCCCGGGCACCGGTGGGTGGCCGAGATCGACGGCGAGGTCGCCGGCTGGGCCGTGTTGAGCCCGGTGTCGAGCCGCGAGTGCTACGCCGGTGTCGCCGAGAGCTCCGTCTACGTCGCCGAGGCTCACCGCGGGCGCGGGGTCGGCAAGACACTGATCGGACACCAGATGGCCGAGGCCGACCGGGCGGGCCTGTGGACGCTGCAGGCCGCCATCATGGCGGCGAACAAGGCCAGCATCGCGCTGTACCACTCGGCGGGCTATCGAACCGTCGGCGTCCGGGAACGGATTGCGCAGCTGAACGGCGTCTGGCACGACACCGTGCTGCTGGAACGCCGATCCGGCGTCGTCTAGGTCAGCGGCGCGCAAGCACCTCGCGATCGTCCGGCAAGCCCGGATGAGCGGTCACGGGCGCCAGTAGCCCATGGCCGTGATGGCCTTGCGGTCCAGCTGGTACCGATCCCGCAGCACGCCGACCAGGCGGCGGGTGGTCTTGGTGTCGCAGGCGACCCAGGCGTGTCTGCCCCGCGCGCAGAAGGCTGCTTCCTCGACGGTCTTCACCAGCCCGGCACCGGCGTCGGTTCGCTGCACCCAGGTGACCTCGGTGCCCGGTGCGGCCGACACCGGCAGCTTCTGGTCGTCCTCGTGCTGCCATTCCAGCCAGACCCGCGCCGGAATCCCGTTCAGCTCCGCCAGCAGGCTGTTGATCGCGGGCAGGGACGCGGTGTCCCCGACGATCAGGTAACCGGACGGGTCGGGCCGGGGCCACGTGAACCTGGTGCCGAGCACCGTCGCGTCGATGGTGTCCCCCGGTTCGGCGGCCCTGGCCCACTCGGTGGCGGGACTGCCGTCGTGCAACGCGAACTCGATGTCCGTGGTGCGGGCGCGCGGATCGGGATCGACCAGGGTGAAGGCACGTTGCTGCAATTTCCTGCCGTTCGGGATCCACAAGCGCACCCACATCGTGGGGTGCACCGGCAGGTGGTCGAGCAGCTCGCCGGTGTCGAACGACAGCCGTAGGCAGTGGTCGGTGACGTACCGGCTGTCGCGCACGGTCAGCCGGTAGTCGCGGCCGCGCCAGGCCTTGACGACGAGGCCGTCGAATCCGCGGGAAGGCTTGGGCATGCAAGGAAGGTTAGGCTAACCTCACTTGTCCTGCCAAGGGGTCATCGTTCGGGCGTGGATGCTGCCACGCTCGCACCGAACCCCGCGGCCAGCTCGGCAAGCATGCGGCTCAGGACGTCGCAGAGGTCGGTGTCCGGATGCAACAGCCAGTGCTCGTAGGCGGCGATGCACACCCCGAGCGTCGCGTGGGAAATGGCCCTGGGCAGCAGCGCGTCCTGCTCCGTCCCGAGCCGCTGGGCCACGAACTCGGCGACGACGGCCCGCCAATCCGCGTAGCGGAGCGTCGAATGCGCCTGCAGCGCCGGGACCTTCAGGATCAGCTCCATGCGCCGCCGATGCCACGGCACGACCTGCGGGTCGAAGCGATTGAAGTCCACCACGACGTCCCGGATGGCCTCCATCAGCGGCTGATCGGGTGGGCAGGAGGCGAACCGGCTGCGCATCGACGCCAGTTGTTCGGTGAAGTTGCCCCAGACGACGTCGTTCTTCGAGTCGAAGTAGCGGAAGAACGTCCTGCGGCCGATGTTCGCGGCGGCGGCGATGTCGTCGATTGTGGTCGCGTCGAAGCCGCGCTCGGCGAACAGCTCGAACGCGACCCGCTCCAGCTCCGCGCGACTGGTGGCCGGGCGACGGCCGCGTCGTGCTCCGTTCCCGGACGTTCTTCGACCCATACTGCTTTCCTGTGGCACTCGTTGTCGCGAGCATCGTATTCCCGGCGGAGTGAGGGGCGACCGACGTGACCGACCAGCCAACGAGCGGCGAGCGGCGGGTTGCCGTCGTCACGGGTGCCGCACGCGGTATCGGAGCCGCCACCGTCCGGCGGCTGGCCGGCAGCGGCTGGCGGGTGGTTGCGGTGGATCGCTGCGCGGACGACCCGCGGGTGCCGTATCCCTTGGCAACCCGCGCGGAGCTGGCAGCGCTTGCGGCCGAGTACCCGGACGCCGTCCTCGATGTCGTCGCCGATGTGCAGGACTTGGACGCGCTGCGTGACGCCGTCACGCTCGCCGAACAACGATTCGGCGGTGTCCACGCCGCGGTGGCGGCAGCCGGGGTCATCGTGGGCGGCCGCCCGCTGTGGGAGGCGCCCGAACACGAGTGGGACGCGCTGTTCGGGATCTGCGTCACCGGTGTGGCGAACTTGGCCCGCGCGGCGGTTCCTGCGCTTCTTCGGCAACCGGAACCGCGCAGCGGCCGGTTCGTGGCCATCGCCTCGAGCGCGGCGCATCGCGGACTGCTGCATCTGGCCGGCTACAACGCCGCGAAACATGCCGTCGTCGGCCTGGTGAAGGGGCTCGCCCACGACCTGGCAGGCACCGGGGTCTGTGTGACCGCCGTTTCTCCAGGCTCCACCCGCACGGCGATGCTGGACGCCTCCGCTTGGATCTACGACCTGCCCACGGTCGACGAGTTCGCCACCCATCAGCTCAACGGCTTGCTCGATCCCGACCAGGTGGCCGCCGCGGTGTGCTGGCTGTGTTCGCCGGACTCGTCGGCGCTCACCGGGACGGTGGTGCACGCGGACGGGGGCTTCACGGCATGAACCTCGGTGACCTCCGGTCGCCGCAACTGGTGGAACAGGCGGCGCGCACGCTGCTTGCCGTGCCGCTGGGCGCCACCGAGCAGCACGGCCCGCACCTGCCGTTGAGCACCGACACCGTGATCGCCGTCGAGCTGTGCCGACGGCTGGCCGAGCGGGTGCCGGACGTGGTGGTGGCACCGCCGGTTCCCTACGGCTCCAGCGGCGAACACGCGGGGTTCGCCGGGACCTTGTCCATCGGCCGGGCGATGCTGACCGGGCTGGTCGTCGAGCTGGTCCGCTCGGCCGACGACTTCGCCGGAGTGGTGCTGGTCAACGGGCACGGCGGCAACGCGGAGCCGTTGCGTGACGCCGTCCGGACTCTGCGGGCCGAGGGCCGGAACGTCCTGGCGTGGTCGCCGACCGGGCGCGCGGACGACACTCATGCCGGTCACATCGAGACCTCGGTGCTCCTCAGCCTCGCGCACCCTGGGGTCGACCTCGCCGCTGCGGAGCCGGGCGTGACCCTGCCGTTGCCTGACATCATCGACGACCTTCGTCGCGGCGGCCTGGCGGCGGTGAGCCCGAACGGCGTGTTGGGCGATCCGACACACGCGAACGCCGACGATGGCGCCGCGGTGCTCGACCGCTGGACGGACACGCTGGTCGCGGCCGTCACGGAGTGGGCCAGGCGGGATTAGCACGCTGGGGCTAGTGGCTGCCGGCGTCACCGGCGTGCAGGTGGAGGAGTGCGGACGGCGCAGGAAGGGATGGAGGGTTTCGGCATCGCAGGCGGCCAGCCCGAACGCTCTCTTGTGCTCGACCTGCTTGGTCGCGGCGGCCACCGAGTGGGCAGTGCGGGATCAGAACGTGCGGGGTGAGAAGCGGTACCGCCGGGGCAGGAGCGGATCGGGAGTCCGGTACCGCAGGCATCCGACCCACACCCCAACGCCGTAGGCAATATCGTCCGCGATGCGCAACGCTGCCCATCGGACGGACTTGGGGTGTTTCGCGGCTTCGAGCAGGCACGGCAGCAGGCTCGCCAGCAGAACGCGCCTGCCGCGCCGGGTCACCACGGCAAGGGGCCACCAGCCGCGCCGGACCGCCGCGGCCAGCATGCCCCCCGTGGCGGCGGATCCGCCGAGGACCAGCCTCCACGACTCGTCGCCGGGTATCCCGCGCCGACGCAGCCGAGCCGCGGTGCGCGTGGCATCGACCAGCGCGACCGCCGCCGCGGCCGGGGCGAATCCACTGGCAGCCAAACCCCATTCCAATGCGCTGGACAGCGTCAATTGCGCGCAGGTGAGCCGTCCCGGGTGCCGTTGCGCCAGTGGAGCGGCGGAGGTTCCGTAGTCGAACCGCTGGCGCAACCATGACCGCACATCCGGTCGCGGCAGGTGTGCCACGGTTGACGCCGGTTCGTAGCGAACGGTGTAGCCGGCGTCGATCAGCCGCCACACGAAATCGACATCTTCTCCGTAGCGGAGGTCCTCGTCGAACCCGCCGACGGCGGCCAGCGCAGACCGCCGGACGACCAAGGCCGCTGACGGGACATACCCGATCCGGCTCAGCGGCTGGACGCGCCCCGGCTCGGCGCCCATGTCCAGGCTGGAACGGTCCTCTTCATAGCGGGCGATCCCACCCTCACCCGGGAGGCTGCGCACGCGCGGCGCCACCGCGGCGACGCACGGGTCATCGAAATGCGGCAGCACTGCGTCGAGCCAATCCGCCGCCGGACGCGTGTCCGCATCCAAGAAGGCCACCAGTTCGGTGCGCGCGAGCCGCCAGCCCGCGTTACGCGCTGCCGCCGGTCCGCGCGGGCGCTCGTGCCGCACCGCGGCGGAGGGCAAGGGAACGGCCGAACCGTCGTCGACAACGATCCGGTCGGCGACGTTGCCGACGGCGTTCACGACTGCTGCCGCGCCCTCGGCGTCGTCCTTCACCGGGACCACGAGCGTGACGTCGGTGGCGGAGTAACGCCCGCCGACCGGCCGTGGGTGTGCCAGGCCGGCGTCGATCAGCCGCCTGGCCAGCCGCTGCTCACCCTGGTCGTCCCCGACTGGCTTGCCGGCCAGCCAGCCCCGGAGGTAGCCCGCGCCTGCCGGGCTGAGCCGGAGCAGACGCAGCGGTGCGCCGCCGAGCAGGATGCGGTCCCCGTGGAAGCGGCGTACCTGGGCATCCAGGATGAGCCTGGTGCCGGGCCGAACCGGCTGCACTACATGCCCCGAGTGAACCCGTCCGGCATGAGCACGTCGTCCGGCGTCAGGTCGTGCACGGACGCCTTACCGAGTCCGTACAGGGTGGAGTCGATGCCCTGGCGCAGGATCTCCAGCACGTTGTGCACCCCGCGTTCCCCGTTGGCTGCCATGCCCCACAGGTACGCCCGGCCGATCATCACGGCGCGGGCACCGAGCGCGAGCGCCTTCACCACGTCGCTGCCGCGGCGGATCCCGCCGTCCAGCAGGATCTCGATCTGCCCGCCGACGGCTTTGGCGACGCTCGGCAAGGCGCGGATCGACGCCGGTGTGGTGTCCAGGTTGTTGCCGCCGTGGTTGGACACCGAGATGGCCGTGGCACCGATGTCGACGGCGCGCCGGGCGTCGTCCGGCCGATGCACGCCCTTGATCATGAACGGGCCGTCCCACTGCTCGCGCAACCACTGCAGGTCTGCCCAGGTCGGGGGAGGGGTTTGCATCCAGTCGCCGTAGGCGCCGAAGAACGTCGGGCCCTTCTGCCCCGGCTCGGCCAGGTTCGGTGTGGTCAGGTCCGGCAACCGGCGCGCGCGCAGGTAGCGCAGCAGCCAGCCGGGCCGCACCGACACCTGCGGGGCGAACGACAGCATCGTCTTGAAATCGAGCTTCTCCGGCAGCGGTGGGCTGCCCCAGTCGCGCTGGGTGGCGAACACCCAGTCCAACGTCACGATCAGGCCGACCGCGCCTGCCGACTTGGCCCGGTCCAGGCGTCGCAGGATGCTGTCCCGGTCGCCCTGCCAGTAGATCTGGAAGAACGTCTTCGGATTCGCCGCGACGACCTCCTCGATCGGCTTCGACGCGAACGAGGACAGCCCGATGGCGGTGCCGGACGTGGCGGCCGCTCTGGCCACGGCGACCTCGCCGTCCGGATGCACGGCCTGCACCCCGGTCGGCGAGCAGATCACCGGCAGCGAGATCTCCTGGCCGAGCACCGTGGTCGACAGCTCACGGGTGGCGGGCTGGTCGGCGATGTGCGGCCGCAGCCCGAGTTCGGCGAACGCCGCGGTGTTGTCCGACAGCGTCACGCCCGCTTCCGAGCCCGCCAGCAGCGCCAGGTAGACCGACTTGGGCAGCCGCTTCTTGGCGCGCTGCTGGGCTTCCGCGACGGTTTCGAACCAGTGCCTGGTGCTGGCCATCATGTCCTCCGAGGGTCGGGTAGCCGGAAGCCGGCGAGCGGGCTGGTGTCACACGCGCGATCGGGGATCCGGTCCTCCGGCGGGCCCCAGCCGATGGACACCGGCACGGCGGAACGACGACGTGGTGCGGTGCGGCGCGAGTGGTCCTTGTCCGGCTTCGGCGCCGCGCCCGCCCCGACCAGTTCCAGCGCCCGCTCGGCATTGCCTTTGACGCACTCCGGGTCCGGGCCGTCCAGCGGCAGCCCGGTGAAGAACTTCGCCGCCATGCACCCGCCGCGGCAGGAGTCGTAGGCGGAGCACGACGTGCACGCGCCACCGGTCTGCGGCTGCCGCAACTTCGCGAACAGCGGGGAGGTCCGCCACACCTCGGTGAAGCCGCCCGGGTCGCGGACGTTGCCCGCCAGGAATTCGTCGTGAATGGCGAACGGGCAGGCGTAGACGTCGCCGACCGGGTCGATCAGGCACACCACACGGCCCGCGCCGCACAGGTTGAGCCCGGGCAGCGCGGTCGAGCCCAGCGCGTTGAGGTGGAAGAACGAGTCGCCGGTCAGCACGTTCTCGCCGTGGGCCAGCAGCCACTCGTAGAGCTGGCGCTGCTGCTCCTGGGTCGGGTGCAGTTCGTCCCACACGTCCGCGCCGCGCCCGGACGGCCGCAGTCGGGTGATGCGCAGCTGGGCGCCGAAGTGGTCGGCGATCCGCTTGAATTCGTCGAGCTGGTCGACGTTGTGCCGGGTCATCACCACGCTGATCTTGAAGCCGGTGAACCCGGCAGCGGCGAGGTTCTCCATCGCCCGCCACGCGGTGTGGAACGAGCCGGGACCGCGCACCGCGTCGTTGACCTCCGGCGTGGCCCCGTCCAACGACACCTGGATGTCCACGTAATCCATGGCAGCCAGCTGTCGCGCGCGTTCCGGGGTGATGCGCACGCCGTTGGTGGAGAACTTCACCCCGACCTGGTGGTCGATGGCGTACTCCAGCAGCTCCCAGAAGTCCGATCGGACGGTGGGCTCGCCACCGCCGATGTTGACGTAGAAGACCTGCATGCGCTGCAGCTCGTCGATGACGCGCTTGCACTCCTCGGTGGACAGTTCGCGCGGGTCACGTCGTCCGGAAGACGACAGGCAGTGCGTGCACGCCAGATTGCAGGCGTAGGTGAGCTCCCACGTCAGGCAGATCGGCGCGTCCAGGCCGTACTGGAAGTGATCGACCAGTTTCATCGCGATCCCTCGTCTTCGGGCAGTGGGCGGATGGTGCCCGCCGCGAGCAGCTGGTCCAACGCCTTGACGTACTTGTCGTGCTCGGCGGCGGGCACTCCGGCGGCGGCCAGTGCGGTGTCGACGTCCGGATGCTTGTCCAGTTCCCGCACGACCCGCGTGAGTGCCGGTGTCTTCAGAAAGGACAGGCGGCGCGTGGCGAAGTCGTAGACCAGCGCGCCGAACGGCTCCGGGCGGATCGACACCGTCGGGCTGAGCCGATAAGGCCGCCGGGGATCCAGGTCAGTAGACACCGCACATGCCGTCGATCGACACGTCCTCGACCAGGACGTCTTCCTCGACCTCGGCGGTGTCCTCGACGACGACGGCGGTCTGCGTGTCCTCGTTGCTCATGGCGTCCTCCTCGACGTCGGTCACGTGCCTCCGAGAATATTGACACTTGGTGTCAAATGGAATACTGAATCGATAAGCGCCGCCTGGTGCTGCTCCATCTCCGCTGGTCACGGCGGGTTTCGGCGGGCGGCCAAGGCGAGCGGTCAGAAGCGTCGGCCGGCCAATGGCGCATGCCGGGAAGGGCCCGGGTGGCCGATGGGCAAGCCGCAGGTAGGGATCGGTGACGCAGCAGTGGTCGGCTTGCAGACGCCGGCGAGAAGACAGTTGTGGATGGCTTGGGTACCAGCCAACACGGCAGCGCCGCGCGCCAGCTGGGGGTGGGGTTCGCGTCGGTGAGCGTGGGCTGTGGCTCGTGCTGGCTGGGGGGTTCGCGCTGGTGAGCGTGGGTCGTGGCTCGTGCGACAGCACGAGTGGCGCAATCTGCCGTGTCACGGTGCCTGCGGCCGTTCTGTCGTGGTGTGCGCGGCCCGGCCTGTCATGGTGTGCGCGGCCGTTCTGTCGTGGTGTGCGCTTGCCTGTCCGTCGCGGTGGTGCTGCCTGTCGGTCATGGTGCAAACGGCCTGTGTCGTCACGGCGTCCGCGCTGGTGAGCCGGTCGCCGTCCCGTTGCGCGATGGGACAAGGGGCCAGCCTCCCTGGACAACCATCGGGCCCCGCGGCACAGGGCCAGTCGTGTCTCTGCGACGCGAGACCAGTCGTGCTCCTGCGGCGCAAGGTCAATCGTGTCTCCGCGGCGGGAGATCAGTCGTGCTCCTGCGGCGGCAGGTCCTTGATCCACTGCGGGTCGTCGGCCACCTTGCCCACCTTCGTCGCACCGCCCGGCGAGCCCAGCTTGGCGAAGAAGTCCGCGTTGGCCTGGGTGTAGTCGGCCCATTCGTCGGGCACGTCGTCTTCGAAGAAGATCGCCTCGGCCGGGCACACGGGCTCGCACGCACCGCAGTCGACGCATTCGTCCGGGTGGATGTAGAGCATCCGCTCGCCCTCGTAGATGCAGTCCACCGGGCATTCGTCGACACAGGTGCGGTCTTTCAGGTCGACGCAAGGTTGCGCGATCACGTAGGTCATCGGTCTTCCTCCACGGTCCACACGTCGCCGCCGTCGATCAGTGCCTGCAGGTCGTCCAGATCGCGCCGTGTCGACGCTTGTGCCCGCACCTGGTCGTCGTACGTCGGGCGGACCACCTGGCGGAAGATCCCGATGGGCGTCTGGTCGAGAGAGCCGGTGTCGGTGAGCCTGCTGATGGCGAACGCCGTGGTCGGGTCGGGGTTGTGGGCGTCGTGGACGAGGATCGCCTCGTCCGGCACGTCGGCGGCAAATGCCGCGCGCACTCCGCCGGTGACCTCGTCGCGGACCAACACCTTGGTGCCGCGGCCGTCTTCGCCCGGCGGGCCGAAGCGGATCTGCTCGCCGTGCTCCAGCGGAATGACGGCGTCCGCCTTGCGATCGTTGTCCTTGAGCGCGTCGAAGGCGCCGTCGTTGAAGATAGGGCAGTTCTGGTAGATCTCCACCAGTGACGTGCCGCGATGTGCCGCGGCGGCGGACAGCACCCGGGTGAGGTGCTTGCGGTCGGAGTCGATGGTGCGCGCCACGAACGTCGCCTCCGCGCCCAGGGCCAGCGAGACCGGATTCACCGGCTGGTCCACCGAGCCCAGCGGTGTGGACTTGGTGACCTTGCCGGTCTCCGAGGTGGGGGAGTACTGGCCCTTGGTGAGCCCGTAGATCCGGTTGTTGAACAGCAGAATCGTCATGTTGACGTTCCGCCGCAGCGCGTGGACGAGGTGGTTCCCGCCGATCGACAAGGCGTCGCCGTCGCCGGTGACCACCCACACCAACAGGTCCTCGCGCGCCGTGGCGATGCCGGTGGCGATGGCGGGTGCCCTGCCGTGGATGGAGTGCATCCCGTACGTGTCGAGGTAGTACGGGAACCGGCTGGAGCAGCCGATGCCGCTGACGAAGACGATGTTCTCCCGGCGCAGCCCGAGCTGGGGAAGGAACCCCTGGACGGCCTTGAGTACGGCGTAGTCGCCGCAGCCGGGGCACCACCGCACCTCCTGGTCGCTGGTGAAGTCCTTGCCGGTGAGTACCTGCCCGTCCGGGAGGGTGGGCACGCCCGCGGTGCCCGGCGTGGGCAGCCCCAGGTCGATCCGGCTGGTCATCGCAGTGCCTCCTCGGTGACACGGGTGTCGGTCGAGCGATGGGACGTCTCGGCCACGCCGAGGTCGGCGAGCGCGTCGAGCAGGATGCCTTCCATCTCCTCGGCGCCGAACGGTGTGCCGCGAACACGGGTGCGTGACTCGGCGTCGACGAGGTACTTGGCGCGCAACAGCAGCGCGAGCTGGCCGAGGTTCATCTCGGGCACCACGACCTTGTCGTAGCGGGCGAGGATCTCGCCCAGGTTCCGCGGGAACGGGTTGAGATGCCGCAGGTGAACTTGCGCGACGTCCAACCCACGCTTGCGCACTCGCCGGACACCCGCGCCGATCGGCCCGTACGTCGAACCCCAGCCGATCACCAGCAACCGTGCGCGTCCGGAGGGGTCGTCGACGGTCACCTCGGGCAGGGTCTCGGCGATGCGATCCACCTTCGCCTGGCGGGTGCGGACCATGTGCTCGTGGTTGGCGGGGTCGTAGGAGATGTTGCCGCGGCCGTCGCTCTTCTCCAGACCGCCGATGCGGTGCTCCAGGCCGGGCGTTCCCGGCGGCGCCCACGGACGCGCCAGCGTCTCGGCGTCGCGCAGGTAGGGCCAGAATTCTTCGGCGCCGTCCGCCGTCGTGTGGTTCGGGCCGGTGGCGAAGTTCGGGTCGATCTTCGGCAGCGACTTGACGTCCGGCAGCCGCCACGGTTCGGAGCCGTTGGCCAAGTAGCCGTCGGAGAGCAAGACCACGGGCGTGCGGAACGTGACGGCGATCCGCACGGCCTCGATCGCCGCGTCGAAGCAATCGGCCGGGGACTGCGGTGCGATGACGGGGAGCGGGGCTTCCCCGTTGCGGCCGAACATCGCCTGCAGCAGATCGGCCTGCTCCGTCTTGGTCGGCAGACCCGTGGACGGGCCGCCGCGCTGGACGTCGACCACGACGAGGGGCAGCTCGAGCATGACCGCCAGGCCCAGGGCCTCCGATTTCAGCGTCATGCCCGGGCCGGACGTGCTGGTCACGCCGAGGTGGCCTGCATACGACGCGCCCAGGGCCGCCCCGATCGCGGCGATCTCGTCTTCGGCCTGGAACGTGGTGACGCCGAAGTCCTTGTGCTTGCTCAGCTCGTGCAGGATGTCCGAGGCCGGAGTGATCGGGTAGGCGCCGAGGAACACCGGCAGGTCCGCCAGCCGGCCCGCGGTGAGCAGGCCGTAGGACAGCGCGAGGTTGCCGGTGATGTTGCGGTAACGGCCCTTGGGCGCCGGGGCGGGCTTCACCTCGTAGGAGACCGCGAACACCTCGGTCGTCTCACCGAAGTGGTAGCCCGCCTTGAACGCCGCGACGTTGGCGTCGCGCAGGTTCGGCTTGGCAGCGAACTTCCTGGTGAGGTGGTCGATCGTGCTCTCGATGGGCCTGCCGTACAGCCACGACACCAGGCCGAGGGCGAACATGTTCTTCGACCGGCTGGCCTCTTTGCGGGTCAGGCCGAAGTCCTTGACCGCCTCGATGGTCATGCCCGTCAGGTCGACCGGGTGCACCTGGAAGCGGGCCAGCGAGTCGTCCTCGAGGGGGTTGCTCGCGTAGCCGGCCTTGCTCAGGTTGCGGGCGGTGAACTCGTGGCTGTCCACGATGATCACCGCGCCGGGCCGCAGATCGGCCACGTTGGCCTTGAGCGCGGCGGGATTCATCGCCACCAGCACGTCCGGGTGGTCACCGGGGGTGAGGATGTCGTGGCTGGCGAAATGCACCTGAAAGGACGACACCCCGGGGATCGTTCCCTGCGGGGAGCGGATCTCGGCCGGGAAGCTCGGGAACGTCGCGAGGTCGTTGCCGAAGACGGCGGTCTGCTGCGTGAACCGGTCTCCGGTGAGCTGCATGCCGTCGCCGGAATCCCCGGCGAACCGGATGATCACGCGATCGACCTGCTTGATCGGCTTCTCGGGTGTGACGGTCATGGCGCTCCGATGCTCGGTGGGAAGTCCCCGCGGTAATTCGCTGCTATTGGTGATAATCAATCCTAGGAAAGGTGGGGAGATCGTCAAGCTCGAGGGTTCGCCGAACCCTTCTCAACCATGAACATCATTGCTATGGTCAGGGTGGCGCAGAGCGTGCTCCCCGGGGTAGCGCGAGGAGGCGAGGGAGTGGCCACCATGGCAGTGGAGAAGCGGGCGGCAAGCACCTACATCGACGGAGCCTGGGTCGACGGCGCTTCCGGCGAGTCGTACGTGTCGGTGAGCCCGTCCACCGAGCAGGTCCTCGGCGAGACGGTGACCAGCTCCACCGAGCAGGTCGATCAGGCCGTCGCCGCGGCGCGGAAAGCGTTCGCCGAATCGTCGGAGTGGCGGTCGTGGACGCCGCAGATGCGGGCGGACGCGCTGAACCGGTTCGCCGACATCCTCGAGCGCGAGCGCGAACCGCTGTCCCGGCTGATCGCCTCGGAAGTCGGCACGCCGATCGCCGCGTGCCGGTCGATGCAGGTCGGCGGGCCCATCGAGGTGCTGCGCTGGTACGCCCAGATGGCCGTGAAGGGGCCTCGGGGCGGCTACGAGCAGGCCCTTCCGCACTACCACAACCCGGTCGCCTCCGGCAGTCTGCTGTGCTACGAGCCGGTCGGCGTGGTCGCCTGCCTGCCCGCGTACAACTACCCGCTGAACCTGCTGGTGTGGAAGCTCGGCGGGGCCATCGCCGCCGGGTGCACCACCGTCGTGCTGCCCTCTCCGCAGGGTGCGTGGACCACGCTGCGGGTCTTCGAGCTGCTCGACGAGGTCGGATTGCCGCCCGGCGTGGTGAACCTGGTCGTGGGCGGCCCGGACATCGGCATTCACCTGACCAGCCACCCGGACGTGAACATGGTGTCGTTCACCGGGTCCGACGCCGTCGGCGCCCGGGTGATGTCGCAGGGCGCGCTCGGCTCCATCAGCAAGGCCGTGCTCGAACTCGGCGGGAAGAGCCCCAACATCATCCTGCCCAGCGCGGACCTGCCCGCCACAGTCGCCGCCTCGATCCTGCGGTTCGCCCGCAACGCCGGGCAGGGATGTGCGGCGTGGAGCCGGATCCTGGTGCCCGAGGATCGGATCGACGAGTTCTGCCGCCTGGCCGACGACTTCATCAAGACGATCAAGGTCGGCGATCCGCTGGAGGAGGACACGGTCGTCGGACCGGTCATCTCCGCGGCGCACCGGGCCAAGGTCGAGGGCTGGGTCGACGAGCTGCTCGGCCGTGGCGCGCGCTGGGGTGCGGGCGGCGGCCGACCGGAGGGCCTGACCACCGGGCACTACCTGCGCCCCGGCCTGCTGCGCGACGTCGACCCGGACGATCCGCTGGCGGACACCGAGTTCTTCGCGCCGATCGGCATGATCTTCGGCTACCGCGACGTCGACCACGCGGTCGAGCTTGCGAACAACACCCGCTACGGCCTGGCAGGCAATGTCTTCGGCCCGCTGGACGAGGCGATCGCGGTCGCTCGCCGGGTGCGGGCAGGCACGGTCACCGTCAACGGCGGGTCGGGCATGCGTCCCGACGCCCCGTGGGGCGGTCCCGGCCGGAGCGGCGTCGGCCGTGAGCTGGGTGAGGACGGCTTCGCCGAGTTCTTCGAGGTCAAGCACATCCAGTACGCCCTCGCCGGCATCACCCGCCCGCCGGGGACCTGAGCCAGTCGAAGGGCAGCAGCACAAGTGGGAGAAACCATGCGACGTTTCGAGGGCAAGACGGCCATCATCAGCGGCGGCGCCAGGGGGCAGGGCCGATCGCACGCGCTGCGCCTGGCGAAGGAGGGCGCGAACGTCGCGATCCTGGACATCGCGGATCAGATCGACACCGTCGTCTACCCCATGTCGACGCTCGAGGACCTGTCCAGGACCGAGCAGGAGCTGAAGGAACTCGGCGCCGAGGTCCTGGCGATCCAGTGCGACGTCCGGGACCAGGCGGCCGTCGAGGCGGCCGTGGCCGCGACCGAGGAGCGCTTCGGCGGTATCGACATCGTGCTCGCCAACGCGGGCATCATGGCCAGCTACGGCGAGCGCAAGCACGACATCCAGGCGTGGCACGACACCGTCGCGACCATGTTGAGCGGCGTCTACTACCTGCTCCGCGCGGTGACTCCCGGGCTCATCGAGCGCGGGCGCGGCGGCGCCATCTGCATCACCGGCTCCACCTCCAGCTTCCGCGGGGTCGCCTACAAGCCGGAGATGCTCAATCCCGGGCAGATGGGCTACGGCGCGGCCAAGCACGGCGTGCTCGCGCTGATGCGGAACTTCGCGATGGCGCTCGGCAAGTACGGCGTGCGGGTCAACACCGTCATCCCCGCCGGTGTGCGCACCAAGATGATCGACAACGAGTTCTTCGGCGCCGACCTGGCCGACGACGCGCCGGGTGGCTGGATGGCCAATGTCATGGACCATGGTCCGGTCGAGCCCGAGGACATCACCAACGCGGTGCTGTGGCTGTGCTCCGACGAGGCGCGCTTCGTGACCGGGCAGGCGCTCGCCGTGGACATGGGGACACTGCTGGTCTGACCGGGTGCAGTGAGCAGGCCCGCCCGTCCGGCCCGGTCGGGCGGGCCGGAAAGAGACGACAGATGGAATTCGGCATCCTGATGGGGGACCAGCCGGTCTCCACGCCTCCGGAGGAACACCTCGACCTGATGCTGCGCAAGGTGGAGGCCGCACAGAAGGCCGGCTTCACCTACCTGACCATCGGCCAGCACTTTCTCTACGACGGGTTTCGCTGGTTCCAGCCGGTGCCGCTGCTGGCGCGGCTGGCGGCGGAGCTGGACGACCACGTCAAGATCGGCACGACCGTGCTGATCGGCCCGCTGCACCACCCGGTGCAGCTGGCCGAGGACCTGGCCACCCTGGACGTGGTGACCCGCGGCAAGCTCGTGGTCGGCATCGGCACCGGCTACCTCGAGCACGAGTACGAGGTCTTCGGCAAGCCCTTCAAGCGGCGCTACGCGCTGCTGGAGGAACTCATCGAGGTGATGACGAAGGTCTGGACGCAGGACCGGGTCACCCACCACGGCACGTTCTTCCACATCGAGGACCGGCCGACCCACCTGCACCCGGTCCAGAAGCCGCGCCCGCCCATCTGGCTGGGGGCGATGAAGGAGACGGGAGTGCGCCGGGCCGCCCGGCACGGCGACGTCTGGACGATCACCCCGCAGCAGACGATCGATCAGGTCGAGGACCTGATCGGCGCGTACATCGACGAGCGCACGAAGTACGGCCTGCCGCTGACGAAGTTCCCGCTGCGCCGGGAGCTGCAGCTGGGCACCGACCCGGAGGACGCCCTGCACAAGTTCGCCGAGGTGGCGCGGGTCAAGTACGTTTCGTATGCGGGCCAGGGCATGCAGCTGCTGGACAAAGAACGGGTCGAGCGGGACTTCCTGGCGAACGTGCGGGAACACGTGCTGTTGGGCAACGGCGAGCAAGTCCGCGCGCAGATCAGGGAGATCGCCGGTCGGCTGCCGATCGGGCCGCTGCTGGTCCGCCCGCACTGGCCGGGAATGGACGCCGAGCAGACCGCCGCCTACCTGGAGGAGGTCGGCCGCGAGGTGGTCGAGCCGCTGAAGGACCTGCAGAGCATCGGGTTCGAGGAGCTGGCGGCGAAACAGCCTGCCTGATCTCGCTTCCCTCCGTGGTCAGGCACCACATGAGGGGCCCCAGGCCGATTCGGTGACCTGGGGCCCCTCGTGGTGTCAGGACTTCGCGTCGGTGGGGCGCTTGAGCATCAACCCGGCCCGGTGGGCGATGTGCACCAGCTCGTCGCGCTGGTTGTAGCCGCGGTGCTCGAAGTACACGATGCCGGCGTCGCTGCGGCTCTTCGACTCCCGCTTGCCCAGGATGGTGGTCTCGGCGCGCAGCGTGTCGCCGTGGAAGACCGGGTTGGGGAAGTCGAACTTGGTGTAGCCGAGGTTGCCCAGCGTCGTGCCCATGGTCAGGTCGTAGACGATCATCCCGCCGATCAGGCCCGCGGTGAACAGGCTGTTCACCAGCCGCTGGCCGTACGGCTGGGTCGCCATGTACTCGGCGTCCAGGTGGATCGGGGCCGGGTTCATGGTGAGCGAGGTGAACAGGATGTTGTCCGCCTCGGTCACCGTGCGGCGCCAGGGGTGCTTGAACTCCTGCCCCTCCTCGAACTCTTCGAACCACATGCCGGGCATGGCTGCTCCTCTCGTGCTCGTCCGCTGTCGCAGGAGACACCGCAATTTTAGGACAATGATGAATATTGTTTCTAGGAGAAGCTCGTGGTGGAGTGCGTTCGGCGTTCCGCGGGATGCATCCCGACGAGCAGCAGGATCCCGGCGGCGCTGACCGCGAAACACAGCCAGAAGCTCGGCCCGAGGCCGCCGGTCAGGTCGGAGAGCGCGCCCATCAGGAACGGGCTGGCGGCACCCGCGGTGAACGACAACAGCATGGACATCGCGCTGAGCCGGGTGGCGTCCTCCGGCGAGGTCGCCTCGTCCTGCACCGTGACCAGGGCCAGGCTGCTGGCTCCGCCGATACCGAACCCGGCCAGCAGGGCGCCGGGCAGGGCCCACGCGTGCGGTTGCAGGCTGAGCAGCAGCAGGCCGAGCGTGGCGGCGAGCATCACGGTCGCGAAGACCCCGCGGCGCTTGGGGGTGCGGTCGGTCAGCGGCGTGAGGGTCAGCATCGACACCAGCTGGACGCCCTGGAACAGCACGAGGTAGAACGCGGCGAGCCCGGAGCCGATGCCGTGCTCCATGAAGAGGCTGGGCAGCCAGGCGATCACCCCGAAGCCGAGGAACATCGGCACGCAGTAGACGGCCGAGACGAACCAGGCGCGCTTCTCTCGGAGCGGGAGCGAGACCCGGCGGCGCCTGCCGTCGGCGCGCGGCATCCCCCGTCCCGTGGCTCGCACCCCGATCATGGCTGCCACCAGGGCCAAGGCCGCCACGCCCCACACCGACAGCGCGACCCGCCAACCACCGAGGTGGTCGGTGACCGGTTGTGCCGTCCCGGCGGCCAGCCCGACGCCGAGCGCCATGGAGGTGGAGTAGATGCCGGTGGCCATGCCGCGCAGCCGGGGCAGGTAGTGCGCGATGAACGCGGGCACCAGGGTGGAGGTCGCGCCCAGCACCCCGCCGATGAGGCCGGCCGAGACGATCAGCGGCACCACCGCGTCCATCATCAGGCGGGAGAGTTCGGCGACGCCGAGCAAGGCGAGCAGGGCGATCATCGCGCGATCCGTGCCGAGCCGGGAGGTGAGCGCGTGCCCGAGGGGAGCGCAGACCGCCATGGCGAGGATCGGCACGGAGGTCAGCAAGCTCGCCTCGGTCGCACTGAGCGACAGCTCGTCGCTGATCACCGGCACCAGCGGCGGTGTCACGCCGAAGATGGCACGCAGGTTCACCCCGGTCGCGACGACCAGCGCCAGCGCCAGCCACGTCGACAGGCGCCGGGCCGGCTGGCGGACGGGGTGGGCCGGGGCGCCTGCCACGGTGGGGTCGGTGGCCATGCCTGCCTCGGGCCCACCCACCCGGATCACGCCAAGGCGGAGACCGGGCCGCCCACCGCGGTGCGGGCCTTGACCAGGTCCTTGCTGAGGTCGACCCCGAGCCAGGCGGTGAGCACCCCGTCCCGGCTCCACACCGCCCGCAGCAGCGAGCCGTCGTCGGCGGTGTCGACGGTCAGGTCGTCATTTGGGCCGTGGACGCCGACGTACTGCAGTTTGCGCCCGAACTGATCGGACCAGAAATAGGGGACCGGATCGTGCTCGGGGCCCTGCTCCCAGTCGAGCAAGCTGGCCGCTGCCGCGGTGGCGGCCGTGCTCGCTTCGTCCCAGTGCTCGACCAGTCGGTGGGTACCGGTGTGCGCGGTCCAGCGCTGCGCCACGTCACCGAGCGCAACCACACCCGGGACGGAGGTGCGGCAGCGGGTGTCGGTCAGGATCCCGCGATCGGTGGCGATGCCGGAATCGGCCAGCCAGCCCAGGTCGGGCCGCACACCGATGCCGGTGACGACGACGTCGGCCGCCAGGACGGTGCCGTCGGCGAGGTGCACGCCGTCCGCTTCGACCGACTGCACGGCGGTGGACGTGCGCAGATCGATGCCGTCCCACCACGGGCGCGTCGCCGCGCCGACCTCCTCGCCGAGCGCTCCGCCCAACGGCTGCGCACCGAGCTCGAGGCAGGTCACGTGGCAGCCGGCGGCCTTGGCGGCGGTGGCCACCTCGGCGCCGATCCAGCAAGCCCCGACGATCACCACACGCGCACCGGGCACCAGCTCCTTGCGCAGGGCGAGTGCGTCGCCGAGGGTGCGCAGGGTCCGTTGGGGTCCGTCGCCGGGCAACCGCAGCGGCGTCGCGCCGGTCGCGATCGCCAGCGCGTCGTAGGGCATCTCACCGGCCTCGGTGTGGACCGTGCGGGCGGTGGTGTCCAGCCCGACGGCCCGAGTGCCCAGGCGCAGGCCGACGCCCAGCTTCTCGGTGTCGAAGGGCAGTGGGGCGTCGTCGCGTTCGCCGGCCAGGACGGCCTTGGACAGCGGCGGCCGGTCGTACGGCGGAACCTCTTCGGCGCTGAGCACGGTGATGCGGCCGGTGAACTTCTTGCGGCGCAGGGCGGCGCAGAGCCGCGCGGCGGCCAGGCCGCCGCCGACCACCACGACGTTTCCGTTCTCCGGATCGAGTACCGCCTGGCCGTTGGCTCCGCCGCTCACTTGCCTGACCTGGTGTAGTGGTCGGGGAACAGCGGCTTGTCGCCGAGCAGCCGCTTGCCGGGCGTGAACGTCACCGGGATGCGGTGGTAGCCCGCGTTGGTTCCCTGGTCGGGGTAGGTGACGAGGTTGTCCATGTCGACGACGTAGTCACCCATGCGAGCCAGCACCTGGCGGATCATCTCCCGCGCCATGGCTTTGCCGAGGTGGGAGCCTGCGCAGCGGTGGATGCCGATCCCGAAGGCGACGTGCCGGTTCGGCCACCGGGTGATGTCGACCTTGTCGGGGTCCTTGAACTGCGCGGCGTCCCGGTTCGCCGACGCCCAGGACAGCAGCACGCGGTCGCCCTTGCGCATCGGGCAGCCGTGGAACTCGACGTCCTTCATGACCGTGCGGGCCAGCGCCTGGGTCGGGGAGAAGACCCGGAGGAATTCCTCGACCGCGATGTCGATCATCGACGGGTCGTCGATCAGGCGCTGCCGCTCGCCGGGGTTCTGGTACAGCCACACCAGCGCCTGGGTCACCAGCGACGCGGTGGTGCCGACCCCGCCGGAGATGACCAGCTCGAGGATCGAGTAGATCTCGTCGTCGGTCATCTTGCGGCCGTTGACCTCGGCGTTGATGAAGTGCGTGGTGGCGTCGTCCGCGGGGTGCTTGCGGCGGTAGGCGATGTGCTCGCGAACCGTCTTGTTCACCCACGGGACCGCCACCTCGGCGGCGTGCTGGTACTCCGGCGACCCGGGGGCGGCCGAGACCAGCGTGTGCATCGCGTCGACGTACTGCTGGTACTGCGCGGGATCCAAGCCCAGCCAGTCGATGGTCACCGCCGCGGGCACGCCTGCCACGACGGCCAGGTCGGCCTCGCCCTTCTCGATGATGGTGTCGATGAAGCCCGTGACGTAGTGCTTGATGGTGTCGTGCAGCTTCTCCACCGCGGCGGGCGCGGTGACCTGGTTGACCACCTTGCGGTACGGGCGGAACTCCGGCGGGTCGAGCTCGATCGGGATGTGGAACGCGGTGGGCGCCTTGGGAATGGTCACCGACAGGCCTGGGCCGCCGTACTCGTCGTGCCGCCCCGAGGAGAACGTGTCGTCGTCGCGTGAAGCCTCGAAGACCGCCTGGTAACTGGAGAGAACCCAAAAGCCGCCGTGGGCCTCGGTCCAGGCGACCGGGGTTTCCTCCCGGAGCTTGCGGTAGATGGCCACGTGGTCCTTGGCGTGTTCGGCCGAGTGGTGGTCGAACTGGACGACAGGGCAACGCTGCTGGTCGGACATCGAATCCATCCTTCTCGAGGCCAAGGGGTTCCCTGTGACGGGAACTACCATGATAATGGTTATACGCAGCCCGGCGTCAAGCGAAAGAGTAACGGCGACACGGCGTTGCTCCCGGGCGGTACGGACCGGCACCGTGGTGTGACGAGTCAGGAGGACCATTCATGAGAGTTATCGCCGACCTGGACAAATGTCAGGGTCACGGCCTGTGCCGGATGTCGGCGCCGGAGGTCTACGGCGTCACCGAGGACGAGGGACAGGTCATCGTCAAGTACGACGGCGACATCCCCGAGGATCTGGAGGACAAGGCCGCGCTCGGTGTCGAATCCTGTCCGGAGCTTGCGCTGCGTATCGAGGACTGACGGCGTCGGCCGTCGGTCGGCATGATCCGGCAGAGCTCCCGGGCACGGCGCCTGGGAGGCTCCGCCACGGCCCGTGGCCCTGGCCCTCGGGGGTCCCGGGGGTGGGCGGCGGGCCTGCTCGCGTTCGGGGTGCTCGCCACGGCGATCGCGGTCCCGACGTGTCTTGGTGTCCTGGCCGTCGACGTCACCGTCGACCTGAACCTGGGCGACGCCGGCTTGGGCCTGGTCGTCTCGGCCTTCTGGGCCGTGACGGCCGTGGCGGCGCCGGTGGCCGGAAGGTGGGTCGACCGGGTCGGCTGGCCGGCAGGCGTCCGGGTGGGTGCGCTGGTGACGGCGGCCTGTCTGGCGAGCTGTGCGCTGGTCGTCGACTCCTGGGTCGCCTTGCTGGTCGTGTTCGCGATCAGCGGTGTCGGCTACGGCCTCTGCTCGCCGACCAGCAACCTGGTCGTGGTCGAGCTCGTGCCGCCCGCGCGTCATGCCTCGGTGCTGGGGATGAAGCAGACGGCTCCGCCGCTGCTGATGGCCGCGGCCGGGGTCACGCTGCCCTGGCTGGCTCACCTGCTCGGCTGGCGCGCGGCCATGGCGGCCGTCCTGGTGCTGCCGGCTGTCGTGTTGCTGCTGGCGTGGCGCGGCGCTCGGGGGCACCGGGCCCGCTCGCGCTCCGTCTCCCGTTCGTCCCCGGTCGTCCGGCGCGCTGAGCGAAGTGTCATCGCGCCCATGGCCGTCGCCGCCGGGCTGGGTACCTTCTCGGTGGCGACGATCACCGGTTTCGCCGTCCTCACGCTGGTTTCCGCCGGACTGTCACCGGTCGTGGCGGCGGGTGTGGTGTCCGGCGGAAGCCTGCTCGCCGTCGTCGTCCGGGTGGCCGCCGGGCGGTTTCTCGACACGCGCCCGGCCTCCGACGTGACGCCGTTGCTGGCCGTGATGGCGCTCGCCGGGATCACGCTGGGGCTGGTGGCTGTCGGCGTCACCGGTCTCGATGCCGGCGAAGGGGCAGGTGCTCCGTGGCGGGCGGTGGTGGTCGCAGGCGTCGTACTCGCGCTCGTTGCCGCCTGGACATGGCCCGCCCTGCTGCTCATCACCGTGGTGCGCACGGTGTCCGCTCCCGGCGCGGCCAGCGGCACGGTCCAGCTGGGCAGCGGTATCGGATCCGCGGTGGGGCCGAGCGCCTTCGGTGCCTTGTCGGACGCCGGTGGCCGGGGCTGGGCGTGGGCGGCGATGGCCGTGGCCACGGTGGCCGCCATGGTCCTCGTCCGCCGGGGAGGGCGCCGTGCCGCCGCGCCGCGGTCGTCGCTCAGGGGGTGACGCGACCGCCACTTAGTGATAATAGTGATAATGAAATTCGGCTGGCGAGAGCGGGAGACGCCATGGACTTCGGCGTGAACGAGACCCACGAATCCATCCGGGAGGCGGTGCGAGCCATGTGTGCTCGCTTCGACGACGACTACTGGATGGAGAAGGACGTCAAGCACGAGTTCCCGTGGGAGTTCTACCAAGCGGTCGCGGATGCCGGCTGGCTCGGCCTGACCATCCCGGAGGAGTACGGCGGCGGTGGCCTCGGGGTCAGCGAGGCCGCGATCGTCGAGCGGGAGATCTCCGCGTCCGGAGCGGGCATGGCGGGCTGCTCCGCCGTGCACATCGGCATCTTCGGTTTCGAGCCGCTGATCAGGCACGGCAGCGAAGATCTCAAGAAGCGTTTCCTGCCCCGTGCGGCGGCCGGTGACCTGCACGTCTCGTTCGCCGTGACCGAGCCGGATGCGGGCACCGACACGCTCAACCTGACCACCCAGGCGCGCAAGGTCGACGGCGGCTGGCTGGTGTCGGGCAAGAAGGTGTGGATCACCAAGGCGCAGGAGGCGGAGCGGATGTTCCTGCTGGTCCGCACCTCGCCGCGGGAGGGCAAGGGGCATCGCGGCCTCACCCTGATGTTCGCGCCCATGGATCGGGAACGCGTCACCATTCGCGAGATCCCGAAGATGGGCAGGCACGCGGTGGACACCAACGAGCTGTTCATCGACGACCTGTTCGTCCCCGACGAGGACGTCATCGGCGAGGTCGGTGAGGGCTTCAAGGTGATCCTGAGCGGGCTGAACGCCGAGCGGGTGATCTCCGCCAATGCCGCGCTCGGCCTCGGCGAAGCGGCGTTGCGCCGGGCCGTGGCCTATGCCAACGAACGGGTCGTCTTCGGCCGTCCGATCGGCAAGAACCAGCTCATCTCCGGCCAGCTCGCGGAGGCCAGGATCCGGCTGGACGCCGCGACCGCCATCTGCGACAAGGCCGCCTGGATGATCGACAACGACATTCCGTGCGGGCGCGAGGCCAACGAAGCCAAGTTCCTGGCCAGCGAGGCGGGCTTCCACGCGGCCGACGTGGCGATCAACGTGCACGGCGGATACGGCTACGCCCGCGAGTACCACGTCGAGCGCTACTTCCGCGAGGCGCGGCTCAACCGCATCGCCCCGATCAGCCAGGAGATGGTGCTCAACTACATCGCCGAGCACGTGCTCGGGCTGCCGCGGAGCTACTAGGACGCCGGCATGGATCAGGCACTGCTGAAACGGCTCGAGGTGTTCCACGCCGCGGCCGAGTTGATGCACCGCTATCAGGCACTGGTCGACGCCAAGGACGTCGACGGGCTCGCCTGCCTGGTGACCGACGACGTGGAGCTGGTCAGGGTGCAGGGCAACCGGAAGGGGCGCGAGGCGTTCCTCGATCTCTACCGCGAGTTCGCGGCATCCGACGTCGAGCTCGCCCAGCACATGCTCACCAACCTGCAGGTCTCGCCGCTCGGTGGGGAGCGCTACCAGGTGGACGCGTGCTTCTGGGTGATCACCACACACCGCACGGGCGAGGCGCGCCAGGTGTGGGGCCGGTATCGCAACGACATCGTGCAAGCCGACGGCGAGTGGCGGATCGCGGCGAAGCGCATCTCGGTCACCGGCATCGCCATCGTGCCCGAGGACGCGTTGGTGCCCGCGGACGTCACTTCGTTCGGCCCGCTGCCGCGTCGCGTCACCACCACCGAGCACGGAGGGGAGCGAGTGCGATGAGCACGCAGCAGACCATCGAGCAGCGGCTGCGCCGGATCGAGGACCGGCTGGCCATTCACGACCTCGTGCACCTCTACGGGTTCGTGATGGACGAGCGCGACCTCACCGGGCTGGACAGCCTGTTCACCGAAGACGCTCACCTCGGCTCGGACGACGGCGTGTTCGACGCCACCGGCCTCGACGAGATCGCGCGGGTCTACCAGGCCAGGTTCGACGCGCTCGGTCCCACCCACCACTTCGTCCACTCGGTCATCCCGCGCTTCGACGACGGCGACCCCGATGTCGCGCGGGGTCTAGTCAGCGGGCACGCCGAGCTGGTCCGGCAGGGCGAAACCATGGTCGTGGCGCTCCGCTACCGCGACGTCTACCGGCGCACCGAGCGCGGCTGGCGGATCGCCGACCGGGTGATGGGCTACATGTACTACCTGCCCGTCACTCAGTACGCCGAGGTGTTGAAGACGGAGAACCGCAGCCTGGTCTACGGCGACCCGCGCCCGGCCGACTGGCCGTCCGTGCTGCACGGTCACGACCTGGACTGGCTGCGCGCGTTTTACACCGGCTAGGGGCAGCGGTGATCGCGCCGGGCGCAGCCCGGCGGGTTTCCTGTGTGGTTGGTCGTGGCCGTGGTTGTGTCCGGCGTCGTTGGGTGGCCGGGTGGTGTCCTGGGTCGTCGAGCGTGGTTTCGGCGGGTTTCCTGTGTGGTTGGTCGTGGCCCTGGTGGCGTCCGGCATCGTTGAGCGGCCCGGCGGTTTCCCGCGTCGTCGAGCGAGGTCCGGCGCCGTCCCGTGCCGCTGAGCGCGAGCGGGCCACTCGGCATCGTCGCAGGTCAGGCGCTTGCGCGCGAGTGACCTGTAGGTCAGCCGTCGCAGCTCGAGCGTCCGAACGGAGTCTTGCCAGTGTTGATCGTGATTTGCTTCACTGCCCTCAATATTCATGATTACCGATATCAGGATTGGGGTCGACGGTGACGCTCGATCAGCAGGTCGTTCCGGACCTTGACGCCACAGTGCGTACGTGGCTCGACCGGTTGCAGAGTGCACTGCGTGACGGCGCGGCCGGCGCGACGGCGGAGCTGTTCCACTCGGATGCCTGGTGGCGAGACCTGCTCGCCTTCACCTGGGACTTGCGTACGGCGCACGGGCACCAGGCGTTGGCGGCCAGGATCACCGAGGCGCCTCGCATGGGCGACGTGACCTTCACCCTGCTCGACCGTCCGACGCTGGTGGAGGCCGGTGCGGAGCCGTGGGTGCAAGCCCTCTTCGAGTTCCGTACCACCGTCGCGCGAGGACGCGGGGTCCTCCGGCTCGTGGAGCGGGACGGCGCCTGGCGCGCGTGGACGCTGCTCACCGCGATGGACGAGCTGATCGGGCATGAGGAGCGGGTCGGCACACGGCGGCCGTTCGACGGCGTCGACGGGCAAGCAAGGACCTGGCCCGAGGCCCGCGAACGGCAGCGGGAGTTCACCGACGGCGACCCGGAGGTGGTGATCGTCGGGGCGGGCCACTCCGGCCTCGGCCTGGCGGCGCGGCTGGGTTGCCTCGGCGTCCCGACGCTGGTGATCGAGCGCCATCAGCGCGTCGGGGACGGGTGGCGCAACCGCTACGACTCCCTCGTTCTGCACGACCCGGTGTGGTACGACCACCTGCCGTACCTCCCGTTCCCGCCGAACTGGCCGGTCTACACGCCCAAGGACAAGCTCGCCGACTGGCTCGAGTTCTACGCGCACGCGATGGAACTCAACGTCTGGACCGGCTCCGAACTCACCGAAGCGGTGCGGGAGGGCGACAGCTGGACGCTGATCGTGCGGCGCGCCGACGGCAGTCAGCGCACCGTTCGCCCGCGGCACCTGGTGCTGGCCACCGGGGTGAGCGGCACCGAGCCGAACATGCCCGAGCTGCCGGGCGCGGACGAGTATCGCGGGTTCGTCTGCCATTCCAGCCAGTTCCCGCACGGCGTCGACTTCTCCGGGAAGAAGGCGGTCGTCGTCGGCACCGGCAACAGCGGTCACGACCTCGCCCAGGAGCTGTTCGACGGCGGCGCCGAGGTGACCATGATCCAGCGGTCACCCACCTACGTGGTCAGCCTCGCCGGGTCGGCCATCGCGATGACCGGTCTGTACGAGGAGTCCGGCCCGCCGACCGACGTCGCTGACCTGCTCGGCGCGTCGTTCCCGTTCAAGTGCGCCCCGGAGATGCACCAGGCCACCACGGCGGCCATGGCCGAGCACGACAAGGAGCTGCTCGCCGACCTGGAGAAGGCGGGCTTTCTGCTCACCTCCGGGATCAACGGCACCGGCGCGCTTCAGCTGTTCCTGCAACGCGGCGGCGGCTACTACATCAACGTGGGCTGCTCGGAGCTCATCGCCGACGGCTCGATCGGCCTGCGTTCCGGGGTCGAGGCGGTCCGGTTCACCTCGACCGGGCTCGAGCTGTCGGACGGCAGCACGGTGGACGCCGACGTCGTCGTCTTCGCCACCGGCTACCTGGGCATGCGCGAGACCGCCCGGCGCTTGCTCGGCGACGAGGTCGCGGACCGGTGCGGGCCGGTCTGGGGGTTGGACGACGAGGGCGAGCTGCAGGGCGTGTGGCGACGCTCCGGACAGGACGGCCTGTGGTTCATGGGCGGGAACCTCGCGATGGCCCGCTTCTACGGCAAGTTCCTCGCACTGCAGATCAAGGCGCATCAGGTGGGGCTGCTCGAGTCCCGCACCAGGTGAAAGGAGGCAATCCAGCATGAGCGCACCGGGGGCACCGCTGGACGGAAAGGTCGCACTGATCACCGGAGCCGCGCGGGGGCAGGGGCGCAGCCACGCGTTGCGGCTCGCCCGGGACGGCGCGGCGATCATCGCCGTGGACATCTGCGCGCCCATCGGCAGCGTCGAGGGTTTCTACGACCTGGCCACGCCGGACGACCTCGCGGAGACGGTACGACTGGTCGAGCAGGCCGGCGGCCGGATCCACGCCGCCCAGGCCGACGTGCGGGACATCGAGGCGTTGACCGCAGCGGTGAACGCGGGCGTGGACAAGTTCGGCAGGCTGGACGTCGTGGTGGCCAACGCGGGCATCTTCACCTTCGGTGAAGCCACCCACGAGGTCAGTGAGGACGCCTGGCGCGAGCTGATGGACGTCAACGTGACGGGTGTGTGGCACACGTACAAGGCCGCGGCCCCGCACCTGCTGGCTGCCGGTCCCGGTGGCTCGGTGATCATCATCGCCTCGCTGGCGGGTTTCAAGGGCCTGGCCAACGTGGCGGCGTACACCACGACGAAGCACGCGATCGTCGGCCTGATGAAGGTGCTCGCCAACGAGCTGGGCCCGCACGGCATCCGGGTGAACACCATCCATCCCAACTCGATCGACACCCCGATGGTGAAGAACACCCGCACCTACAAGCTGTTCCGGCCCGATCTGGACGAACCCAAGGCCGAGGACGCCGAAGCGTCCTTCGCGAGCCTGAACCCGATGGGCAAGGCGTGGATCGAGCCGGAGCACGTGTCCAACGTCGTCGCCTGGCTCGCCGGGCCGGAGTCCTACTACGTCTCCGGGGGCCAGATCCCGGTCGACGGCGGTGCGTCGGTGCATTGATCGTGGTGCGGTCCATCCGCCGCCGGGAGCGCGACGCAGTCCTTCCGGCGTTCGCGGCGCCGTCGGCCGCATGGATGGGCAGCGGGGCATGACCAGGTGAAACGGCGCTTGCCTCGTGACAGAAACCATATGTATAGTTCTCAGCATTATCCCGTTTTGGATGTGAGGAGACGTCATGTCCGACCGCGCCGCCATCGAGAACCTGCTCAACCGCTACTCCCTGGCCTACGACCTGCCCGATCTGGACATGATGGAGTCGGTCTTCACCAAGGACGCGGTGTTCACCCTGGTGATCGCCGGCGGCGACCCGGTGACGTTCGAAGGGCGCGACGCGATCATGAAGCTGATGCGCGACTCGCTGGCGCAGCAGACCGATCAGCGTCGGCACAACAACAGCAACCTGATCATCGACGACTCCGACCCCGACGTCATCCGCACCACGCACTACCTCACCCTCCTGGCGACCGAGAACGGCGAGATCTCCCTGCTGTCGGCCGGGGTCTACCGCAACGAGATCGTCGAGGAGGAAGGGCAGCTCAAGATTCGCAAGCTGCACCTGGAACTGGACAAGTCCTACTGACCAGAGCACCAGCCCGACAAGCCGCGGCAACCCACGGAGACCAGCGATGAACCAAGGACTCATTCCTGCCAAGTGGGCACGCCTGACGCCGTCCCGGCAGGCGATCTACGACGCCCCCAACGACCGTCGCGTCACCTGGCGCGAGCTGGACGAGCTCGTGCGCCGCATGGCCAACGGCCTGCTGGACCTCGGCTTGTCCAAAGGCGACCGGGTGGCGATGCTGTCCCGCAACTGCGTGGAGTACCAGGCGCTCTACTTCGCCGCGGGCCGCGCCGGCCTGGTCACGCAGCCGCTGAACTGGCGGCTGGCCGCCCCCGAGCTGATCAAGGTGGTCAAGGACGCCGCGCCGAAGGTGCTCATCACGCAGAACGAATTCCTCCCGGTGGCCAAGGAGATCGAGCGCGAGGTCGACCTGACCGCTTCGTTGTCCTTCGGGGAGGGCTCCGACGGCAGTCTCGACGACCTGATCGCCCGCTCGTCGGACGCCGAGCCAGAGCCGAGCGCGCACGTGTCCGAGGACGACCCGTTCTTCGTGCTCTACACCGGCGGTACGACAGGTGAGTCGAAGGGCGCGGTGCACACCCACCGCAGCGCCGCGGCCGGGATGCTGAACCAGACCGTCGCGGAACGCATCGTGCCGTCGGACGTGTACATGCTGACCGGGCAGATGTACCACATCCCGATCGTGCTGGCGATGAACTACCTCAAGCACGGCTGCCCGCTGGTGCTGATGAACTTCGCCCCGAAGCTGGCGCTGGAGCTCATCGAGAGCGAGAAGGTCTCCGCCTTCCTCGGCGTGACCACCATGCTGAACTGGATGATGGCCGAGCCGAACTTCGCCAGCTACGACCTGTCCAGCCTGCGCAACATCCAGTACGGCGGCGGTCCGATGCCGTCGCACATCGTCCGGCAGGCGCTGGACGCGTTCCCGTGCACGCTGATCCAGGGTTACGGCCAGACCGAGGGCACGACGATGACGTTCCTCTCCCAGGAGGATCACATCGACGCGCTGAACGGCATCCACCCGGAGCGGCTGCGCTCGTGCGGCCGGGAAGGCTTCATCACCACCGTGCGGGTGGTGGACCCGGAGGGCAGGGACGTGCCCAAGGACGGCAAGACGCCCGGCGAGATCATCGTCAAGAGCCCGGCCAACATGATCGGCTACCTCAACCGTCCCGACCTCACCGCGAAGACGCTGCGCAACGGCTGGATGTGGACCGGCGACATCGCCACGTGGGACGAGGACAACTACGTGTTCATCGTCGACCGGGCCAAGGACATGATCATCTCCGGCGGCGAGAACATCTACTCGGTGCAGGTCGAGGAGGCCATCGCCACCCACCCCGCGGTGCTGGAGTGCGCGGTGATCGGCGTGCCGGACGACGAGTGGGGTGAGGTCGTCAAGGGCTTCGTGGTGCTCAAGCCCGGCCAGCAGGCCACCGAGCAGGAGATCATCGACCAGGCGAAGAAGCACCTGGCCAGCTACCAGAAGCCGCGCTCGGTCGAGTTCGTCAAGGAACTGCCCAAGGCGCCGACCGGCAAGATCCTCAAGCGCGAGCTGCGCGCTCCCTACTGGGAGGGCCGCGAGCGGAATGTCTGAGCCGGACGGCTACGCCGACCGGGTCGGGCGGGAGTTCCCCGGCGGTGAGTACACGCTCGCCCCGTGGCGTGCCTGGCTCACCGCGGACGCCTTGCTCGACGACCCGTACGACGAGGTACCCCACCCCGTACTCGCCTGGATGGCAGGTGTGTCGGGGTGGGGGCTGACGTGGGACGAGTTCTTCGCCTGGTTCGACGCCACCGCCGACGACGGTCCGATGTTCGGCGAGCACCGCACCACGTTGTACCGCCCGCTGCGGATGGGCGCCACCTACCGTGTGTCCGGGCGGGTGGTCTCGGTCGAGCGCAAGGTCGGCCGTAAGGCGGGCACGATGGACATCGTCGGATACGAGCTCGACCTGCACCTGGCCGGCGACCACGTGGCCCGGTGTTTCAACTCGATCATCTTCCCGCGGAGGTCGGCGTGAGTCAGCACATCAGCACCCAGGCCCGCGACGTCCAGGTCGGCACGGAGATTCCGCCGCTGGAGCTCACGGTCGACCCGGAGAAGATGAAGGTGATGACGGCGCTGCTCGCCGATCCGAATCCGATCCACTTCGACCCCCGCGCGCTGGCCGCGCTCGGCATGCCGGAGCGCACCGTCAACCAGGGCCCGTTGAACATGGGCTATCTGCAGACGATGCTGGCCAGATGGGCGGGCGGCCGGGACCGGCTGCTGTCGTTCCAGGTGCGCTTCCGGGGCAACGTGCTGGCGGGCGACCGGGTGCGCGCGCAGGGAACCGTCACCGCGATCGAGGACACCGAGCGCGGCCGGGTGGCCACGTGTGACATCAGCCTGGTGGTGGTGGGCGGCGCGGAAGTGCTCACCGGCACCGCCGACGTGATCATCGAGGAGTAGTGAGCATGGCCCTGGTCCACGAGCCGAGCGAGGGGCGGCTGGCCTTCCAGCTGGCCTACGGCGACACCGACACCGTCGGCATCGCCTACTTCGACATCTACTACCGCTGGATGGAGCGCTGCTACTCGACGTGGCTGTACTCGAAGGGCATCCGCAGTGGTCAGATGGTCGACGACCTCGGCATCGTCACCGTGGGGATCAGCTCGGGGTGCCGCTACCTGGACACCGTCAAGGTCTTCGACGAGATCGTCTGCCAGGCGGTGAGCGAGCACATCGGCACCAGCTCCTATGCCGTCGGCTTCGAGTTCACCAGGGGCGATCAGCTGGTGACCAAGGGACAGATGGTGTTCGCCGCCCGCAACCCGGACGACTTCAGCAAAGCGGCGATCCCCGAGCGGCTGCTGAAGGCGTTGCACTCCCTGCCGGAACCGCGGTTCGACGTGAAGGTGTGACGTCGTGGTCGACCAGGTGCAGCGGCTGCTGGATCGCGAGGCGCTGCGTGACCTCACGGCCCGGTACGCGTTCGCCGTGGACGACCACGATCTGGACGCGCTCGCCACGATGTTCCACCCGGACGCCGTGTTCGACCGGGACGGCGAGATCGCGCGCGGGTGGCCGGAGATCGCGGCCATGCTGGGCGCCTCGATGCGCGGGTTCCGGCGCATGATCCACACGCCTCATGCGGTGGTCGTCGACCTGACCGGGGACGACGAGGCGACCGGCATGTCGAGTGGGCACGCGGAGCTGGTCACTTCTCGTGGGGTGCTGCTGGCCGCCTACCGCTATGCCGACCGGTACGCGCGGCACGAGGGCCGCTGGGTGTTCACCCGCCGCGAGGTCCGCTTCCTCTACGCCACCTCGGCGACCGAGTACGCCGCGACCCTGCCGGACACCGACCGCGTGCGCTTCCCGGGCGAGCCGCCACGCGCCAGCGCAGTGACACCACTCGCCGCTGGCCACTGACCTGAGACGGGTGGCATCAGCCAACGGCCGGAAGGTCATGACCGCCACGGGGGCTGGCGCACTTGCGTCCCCTGGGCGCCCCGGATGTCGTGGGGCCGGGCCGGTAGCTCCATGTGCGCCACAGGCCTGACGTCGGAGTCATGGTTCCCCGGACGCCTTGGCTCCGCGGCGGTGTCGCTGGCTGCTGGACGCCCCGGCTCGGTGTCGGTCGGTCGCTGCTGGCTGCGTGAGTCTGGGGTTGGCGATCGAGCTTCCTGACGTCTGGGCACGGGGGAGTGGTTTTCCGGCCACGGCCGGAGCCCGTTGGCGGTCTCCGTCGTTCGGCGGCCGTCGAGGTGTGGGCTCGGTGTCCGTGCCTTTCGGACGCGTCGGTCACGTGGTGGTGTCGTGTCTGGTGGGCGCCTTGGTTGTGCTGGCGGTGTCCGTGGTCGTCTGGTCGTCGAGGTGCGGGTGGGTGTTCGGGGTTTCGGGGTGTCTTGGTCGTGGGGTGGTGTCGTGTCTGGTGGGCGCCTTGGTTGTGCTGGCGGCCTCCGTCGCCTTCCGGCCGCCGAGGCACCGGTGCTGGCCGTAGCTCGATGAGTGGCCCCGGCGCCGGTGCCCGTGGGTTCCCGGGACGCCGCGATCCGGCGTCGGTGTCCACTGCAGCCCCGGTCGCTTCGCCCCAGCGTCAGCGTCCGTTGGTCCCCGGTCCCTGCGGCGCCTTCGCCGAGCTCCTCCGGCCCGCGTCGGTGCCGGCGGATTCCCGGCCGCGCGGGCCACAGGTGACGTATCGGCACCAATGATGCGCAGGGATATTGACACAACGCTGATCATCATATTCACTCTTCAGGGCGACAGTGTGACATGCACCATGGCCCCCTCAAAGGCCCTCAAAGGAGAGAGCGAGCATGGCGAACAGGCCCGTCGAGCAGCGTGCGGCGACCTGGAGTACGGACCACGGGGAGCAGCGGCCGGTGCTGGTCGTGGGTGCCGGCCTGTCCGGTCTGGCAACGGCCCTGACGTGTGCGCTCAACGGTCGGCCTGCCGTCGTCCTGGAGGCGGCAGAGCTGGTCGGCGGCGCCGCTGCGTATTCCGGCGGACAGGTGTGGTGCGGAGCCAACCACGTCGCCGTCCGCGAGGGGATCACCGGCGATTCCAAGGAACTCACCGAGACCTACATCCGTGACGTCGCTTCCCACTTCGCGCCGGAGGTGCTCGACGAGCAGGCGCTGCTGCGCTGGATCGACATCGCACCGCAGGCGATGAAGTACTTCGAGGACAACGGTGCGATCCGGTGGACCGTGATCCCGGGGCTGGCCGACTACCACAACGAGGCCAAGGGCGCCCTGCCCGAGGGCCGCTACCTCACCAACGAGGTCATCGACGGCTCCGTGCTCGGCCCGTGGCGGGCAAAGCTCCGCTACAGCCCCTACTTCCCGGTCGGCAGGACCTACCGCGAACTGCTGGAGAAGGGGCGGCGCGCCACCTACGTCGACGACTCGGGCAAGGAAAGGTCGGCGACCAAGCAGTCGCATGCCGGCCTGCCCGCCTTCGGCCTCGCCGACGGCACCGCGTTCGAGCAGGCCGGTCACGACGACCCGCTCACGTACGGCACCGGTGTGGTCGCAAGCTTCCTCGCCCGCGTCGTCCGGCACGACCTGATCGACATCCGCACCGAGCACCGGGTCACCGAACTGATCCAGGAGGACGGCGAGGTGGTCGGCCTCCGGGCCCAGGCCCCGGACGGCACGGTCGAACTGCGCGGGCCGGTCGTGCTCGCCACCAGCACCTACGACTGGGACCCCGAGCTGGTGCGGGAAGTGCTCGGGCTGGACGAGGAGGACTGGGGGTCGGTGGCGCCGGAGACGCTGCGCGGGGACGGCATCAAGCTGGCCCGCCAGGTCGGCGGCCGGCTGGTCAAGATCCCGGCCAACGCCACGCCGATCCTGCCCGGCTGGCGCTCCCAGGTGGGCACCGGCTTCGGCTACGGGCCGGAGTACGCCATGCCGCACTCGATGATCGTCGACCGGCACGGCAAGCGGTACTGCAACGACTCGTACTGGGTCGACATCTGCCGGCGCACGCTCGACCCGGACGACAAGCACCTGCCGTTCTTCCTGATCTGGGACGACCAGCACCGCAGGAAGTACGGCCTGGCAGCCACCCCACCGGGTGGCGAGTATCCCGAGGGTTGGGTGGAATCCGCCGACACCCTCCAGGAACTCGGGGCGCGGCTCGGCATCGACGGCGAGCAGCTGGCTCGCACCGCCGAGCGGTTCAGCCACTTCGCCGAGCGCGGCGAGGACCCCGACTTCGGCCGCGGCACGGTGGACTACGTCAACAAGTTCGCCGGCGACCCGGAGCACGAACCCAACCCGGTGCTGGGGCCGATCGTGCAGCCGCCGTTCCACGGCCTCCGGCTGCGTTTCGTCGGCACCGGCATCGGCACGTCAGGTGTGCACATCGACGGTGACGGGCGCGTCCTCGACGAGTCCGCACGACCGATCCCCGGGCTCTACGCCGCGGGGTCGGTGGCGGCGCTGACGACCACCGGGACCGCCTACAACTCGGGCATCGCGCTGGGCCGCGGGCTCACGCTGGCCTACCTCATCGGCCATGAACTCGCCGGCGATCCCGTCGCCTGACCCCGTCCGCCGCGGTCGCGGCTGGACCTGCATACACGAACAAGTTGGAGGAGCTATGGGTAGTGCAGCGCGCAAGCGCAGGACACTGCTGGCAGGGCTGGCCGTCTCCGCGGTCGTGGCGACCGCGGCCTGTGGCGGCCCCGAAGCGGGGGGCAGCGGTGGCGGTGGCATCGAGAAGACCATCAAGATCGCCCAGGTCCAGGACCAGACCGGGCCGATCGCCTACGCCGGCCTCGGCGCGTCGGAAGGCGCCGAGCTGGCGATCGAGGAGATCGAGCAGCAGAACTTCCTCGGTGAGGGCGTCAAGATCGAGCTGCAGAAGCTGGACACCGCGGGCGAGATCGAACGCGCATCCAGCGAGATGAACAAGGCCATGGGCGACCGGGACGTCGACGCCATCATCGGCCCGGCCGCCACTCAGCAGGCCGCCGCCGTCGCGCCGCTGGTGGGCAGGCAGAAGGTGCCGACCGTGTTCACCCAGGCCGGTGGGCAGGGCGTGGTCATCAACGACTACACCTTCCGCGTCACCCCGCCGATGGAGTCCTACTACGAGCTGGCGGTGGACTACCTCGACAAGAAGGGCGTCAAGACCATCTCGGTGCTGTACAACGCCACGTTCCCGACCTTCGCCGAGCTCGGCGAGAAGCGGGTGCCGCAGATGGCCAAGGACCGCGGCATCGAGATCGTGCAGTCGCTGCCGGTGCAGATGACCACGCAGGACTTCGCCGGCCAGTCCCAGCAGATCGCCAGGAAGAACCCGGACGCGTTGGTCATGCTGCTCATCGCGCCGCAGTCGGTGACGGCGCTGCGCCAGCTGAAGGACGCCGGCTACGACAACCTGATCGTGGCCACGTCGGTGCAGGCGGCGGGCAACATCAAGGAGGCGGGTGACGCCGCCAACGGCCTGGTCTACCCGGTGCCGTTCTCCACCGCGATGGACGGCGAGTCCTCGGCGGCGTTCACCGAGGCGTTCCGGAAGAAGTTCAACAAGGACCCGGACCCGTACGCCGCCGACGGCTACGACGCGATGTGGTTCATCGCACGCGCGATCAAGGCATCGGGTGACTCGTCCCGGGAAGGCATCCGCAAAGGCCTGGCCCAGGTGGCGAAGGAAGGCTTCACCGGTGCCATGGGGAACCTGACCTTCGAGGGCAACGACGCCCGCATCGAGGGCGCGCTGGTCCAGTGGCAGGACGGCAAGGAGATCCTGGCGCAGTGAGCCGGTTCCGCGGGG